>CAZSON010000038.1:0-16524 GCA_964608375.1 uncultured Desulfobacter sp.
AAAAGAGGCCATGGCCTCTCTGAATAGGGAATAGGGTCAAGTCTGCTCTTGACTCTTAGTCCCGGATATTATTCATTTTCAACCAATCGAACAACCGGCCCGCCAAAGCGGGTGTCTTTGCCTTCCAGCAGCCATTTCCATACCGGCAGCACGAAAATCTTCAAGCCGCCCCTATCACGCTCCTCCTCTTGATCGTATGTCAATATGAGGCCTGACGTCAGGTTCAGCGAACCGCATGCTTCCACAAGCCCGGCAACCTCACGTTTTTCATTCCGGGTGGTCAGCTCCCAGCAGACCTGAATCGCTTGTGTAGGGCGGCGGCCATGCTTGATAATAAAGTCGCATTCTTTTTTGTTCTTAAAGTAGTAAATTTCTTTTCCTTGCCGGAACAATTCAATGGCGACGATATTTTCAATGATTCTCCCGCGATTTTCCGTAAAGGGACGTCCCAGGGCGGCAAAACCGGTATCGGTCAGATACGCCTTTTTCGGGTTCATAATCCTTTTACGGGGAGAAAAGGAGAACTTCTCGTTTGCAATAACGAAAAACGCCTCCGTGAGATAGTGGAAATAGTTTGCAATCGTGCGTTTACTGCCGGGCAGATTACTGCTTTTCAGCTGTTTTTCGAATCGGGTGATTGAGAATAGCCCCGCATAGTTCTCCAGAATGTCGTTCATCAGGGCATCAAGAACATACCGGGCCTTAATATTGTACCGTTCAAGGATATCCTTGTAAAAGATCGTTTTGAAATAACCCTGCAGCAGCTTCTGTTGTTCGGTCCTGGTGCCGGCCATTGCGACTTCGGGAAACCCGCCGTGTCTTATATAGTCATTAAAGGCAGCTAGAATGTTACCACGGGCGGCGGTCAGAAGCGATGCAGGGGTATATGAAATTTTCCGGTACCGGAGGTATTCATAGAACGAAAAGGGAAGCATGAGGATATCCTCGTAGCGTCCACGCAGTTCAGTCGCTATTTCACCGCTTAAAAGTTCCGAGTTGCTTCCCGAAACGACTATCCTGAATTTGCCCCTGTTGTGAAGTGTACGAAGCACACGATTCCAGTTTGGAAGATTCTGGATTTCATCAAAAAAAAGAAAAAGAGGATATCGTCCTGCTACCTGATGAAACACCGTGAAAATTTCGTCCATGACATCTCCGGTGAGCTCACCCAGCCGATAATCTTCAAAATCCAAAAAAAGTATGTGTTCCTTCGCATACCGGCTGCTCTGCAACAGCGACTGAATAAGCTGGTACATAAAGTAGGTCTTTCCCGCCCGTCTCGGCCCCACAATAGCTAAAATGCGTTTTAAGGCCGCCGGTTTTATGGCGAACTGACCACGGGACACCAGTGAAGGCATTTCCCACTCTTCCAACCATTCGGCGATAATTGTGATTAATGTATCTCTTTTCATATCGTTTATCTTAGTAAACAAATTAAATATAAAATGTTTACTTGTCAATCCATTTTTCTATAAAAGGTTATGATTTTTATACGTTGTAATTAGGTGTGATCATGGAAAGGAGCAATTCTATGCGTTCAGGTATTTTTTAAGGTATCTCGCGGTATGGGATCCGTTGGAAGAGGCGATCAGTTCGAGGGGTGAACCGGTTGCCACCACCTCTCCGCCCTGATCACCGCCTTCCGGACCGAGATCGATGATATAATCGGCCTCCTTGATGATCTCCATGTTGTGTTCGATCACAGCGATGGTGTTTCCCTTATCTACCAGGTCCTGCAATACATTCAGCAGATTTTCCACATCGGCAAGATGAAGGCCGGTGGTCGGTTCATCCAGAATGTAAAAAGTGTGGCCCCTGCCGGATCTTGAGAGCTCTTCCGCCAGCTTGATCCGCTGGGCTTCACCTCCTGATAAAGTGGGGCTGGCCTGCCCCAGGCAGAGATAACCGAGCCCGATATCGCAGACCAGCCGGACCGCTCTTTGAATGGATGGGACGGCGCTGAAAAAGACGGCCGCCTCCTCAAAGGTAAAGTTCAGAATCTCTGAGATGTTTTTTCCTTTGTATGTGATGTCCAGGGTCTCCTGATTGAATCTCATTCCGCCGCATGTTTTACAGTGGACATAGACGTCGGGCAAAAAGCTCATGGCTACTTTAAGGGCGCCGTGACCCTTGCACGGTTCACACCGGCCGCCGGAGATGTTAAAAGAAAATCGGCCCGGTTGATATCCTCTTGCCCGGGCGCTGGGGGTCATGGCAAAAAGCTTTCGAATCTGACCCAGAAAACCGATGTATGAGGCGGGCACCGAGCGTGGGGTGCGGCCGATGGGGCTATGATCCACCTCCAATACCCTGTCAAGGTTTTGCCACCCGTTGATCCTTTTACAGCTTTTCACTCTTTTTTTTTGTTTTAAAAGGCGGTTTTGCAGCGTTTTGCAGACAGTTTCTTTAAGAAGCGTCGATTTGCCGGAGCCCGAAACCCCGGTAATGCAGATGAACGTACCAAGCGGGAAATCCACATCGATGGCTTTGAGATTGTTTTTAACAGCACCGATGACTTTGAGACGAGCCTTTTTGCGGTATGACCGAAGCGGGGAGCAAATTTTATGTAGATTTCCGTTAAAAGATGCCCCGGTAACCGAAGCTGGGTTCTTCTTCAGATCGGCAAGGGTTCCTGAAGCGACCATCCTCCCCCCTTTTTGACCGGCACCCGGGCCCAGATCGATGATATGATCCGCTTCGCGAATGGTCTCTTCATCATGTTCCACCACCACAAGGGAGTTCCCTCGTCTTCTCAACTCTTTCAGTGCGTCCAGGAGCATTCGGTTATCCCGGGCATGGAGCCCGATGGTCGGTTCATCCAAAATGTAGCAGACCCCGGTCAAGTTGGAGCCAAGCTGTGCAGCCAGGCGGAGTCGATGGGCTTCACCCCCGGAAAGGGTGTTGCCGCTCCGATTCAAAGAGAGATAGGACAACCCGAGCCGATGCAAAAAGGAAAGTCGTGTCATAATTTCAGCCATTATCGGCCCGGCAACCGCGAGTTCATTTTTGGCAAAGGATATTTTTTTCAATATTTCGAACAGACGGGCGGCCGGTTGTTGAACCAGGTCATGGATGGAAAGCCCGTTGATTTTGACCGAAAGGGCTTCCGGTTTTAGCCGGCTGCCGCCGCACGCCGGACAGGTCTTTGCCCGATCTGTTTCAAAATCACCCAATTGCCCCAGACCGTCACATGAGGTGCAGGCCCCATGCGGACTGTTAAAGGAAAAGAGGCGCGGATCAAGATCGGGTAGACCGATCCCACAGGCCGGACAGACCCCTTTGAGGCTGAAAATTTCCTCATGACCCTTATCATCCAGGACAATAAGACTGCCGCCGCCTTCCTCAAGAGTTTGAGATACCAGATCCCGGGATCGTTTCCCGGTAAATCTTCCCGTGACCACCTCGATTGTGTGATCGTGAAAACGGCTCAGGGACATCCCCTCCTGAAGCGCTGCGATCTCACCATCGATGCGTGCTTCGCTGAATCCTTTTAAGAGGGCCTTTGCAAAAATCTCCTTATGAAACCCTTTTCGGCCGGATACCTTTGGGGCCAGAACCCGTGGATGTTTGCCCCGATACCGCTTTTGAATCTGCTTCACAATCTCATCGATGTTTTGAGCGGTCAACCGCCGGCCGCACCCCGGACAGTGCTGACGGCCAAGTTTGCTGTAGAGAAGCCGCAGAAAATGATAGATCTCCGTGAGGGTGGCGACGGTGGAGCGCCGGCTCCGGTGACTGATCCGCTGCTGAATCGCCACCGTTGCAGGTAGGCCCAAAACTGCGTCCACATCCGGTCGTTCCAGGATTTTCACATACTGTCGAACATAGGGAGCGAGACTCTCCAGATACCGGCGTTGACCCTCGGCAAACAGAATGTCGTAGGCAAGGGTCGATTTTCCGGAGCCTGAAACGCCTGTGATGACCACCAGTTGCTGCCGGGGAATCGAAAGACTCAGGTCCCTTAAATTGTTCTCTTTGGCTCCCTTGATGCTGATGTTAGATGAAAGATCAAAGCGGCTTTTGGGAACCGGTTTCGATCGGCGTTTTCGGGGTCGAAGGCGGCCTTTGGATGAAAGATATTTTCTTAGAAATTTTCCGGTGTGGGAACCGGCATATTCGGACACTTTTTCCGGTGGACCTGACACCACCACCTCGCCGCCTCCATCGCCACCCTCAGGTCCCAGATCGATCACCCAATCGGCTGCTTTTACAACATCCATGTTGTGTTCGATGATCAGCACCGAGTTGCCCTGATCGACAACCCGTTGAAGCGCTTTCAGAAGCATGTGGATATCCTCAAAATGCAGACCGGTGGTCGGTTCATCAAATATGAAAAGCTGCAGACCGCCGTTGGCTTCCTTCAGGTAACGCGATAACTTCAAGCGCTGAGCCTCTCCTCCGGACAGGGTGTTGATCGGCTGACCGAGTCGCATGTAACCCAGACCGACATCCAGAAGGGGTTTTAGGAGATCGATGATCCGGGGGTGGTCCTGAAAAAAAGAGATGGCCTGATCAACCGTCATTGAGAAAATATCGCTGATGTTTTTCCCCCTGTAAGTGACTTCAAGAACACTTTTTTTAAAACGTTTCCCGTTGCAGGAAGGACATGTCAGAAATACGTCGGAGAGAAACTGCATTTCCACTTTTTCGAATCCCTCCCCTTTGCAGGTATCACACCGTCCTTTGGCCACATTGAAGGAGAAGTACCCGGGATCAAACCCCTTTGACCGGGCGCTTGCGGTGTCGCCGAACAGGCGACGGACAGGATCCAGTGCCTTTGTATAGGTCAGCGGATTTGCCCTTGGCGTGCGACCGATCGGTCGCTGGTTCACGAGGACCACTTCATCGATTCGCTTAATACCCTCGATAGTCTTGTATGTTCCGGGGCTCCCTTTTGAATCCCCCTTTGCTCTTTTGATACCTTTATAGATGATTTCCTCGGCCAAACTCGATTTTCCAGAACCGGAAACCCCGGTAAGACAGACCAAAAGGCCCAGAGGGATCTCCACATCGATCTGTTTTAGATTGTTCGCGGACGCCCCTTTAACGATAACGGAGCTTCCTTTCCTGGGCCGGCGACGCTTTGCAGGTATCGGGATCATCTTTTTTCCCTTCAGATACTGACCGGTCACGGAGTTTTTTACGCCCGATGTGGGTCCGAAATAGATGACCTGGCCACCCTGCTCACCTGCCTTTGGCCCCATATCGAGCATGTAATCGCTCTGACTGATGATTTCAGGGTCATGCTCTACTACCACAATGGTGTTTCCTATGTCCCGGAGTCCTTTTAAAATCCGGATGAGGCGGTGGTTGTCGCGTGGATGAAGCCCGATGCTCGGTTCGTCAAGGATATAAAGACTGTTGACCAGTGAGGACCCGAGGGCTGAAGTCAATGCAACCCGTTGGACTTCACCCCCTGAAAGGGTGCGGGATTGGCGATCGAGCGTGAGATACCCGAGCCCGACATCCTGCAGGTATCCGAGCCTGTTTCTGATTTCGCCCAGAATCAGCCGGCCGGCGGCATCTCCTGAAGACAGCGGTAATGAATTAAAAAAATTGTTTGCCCGGTCAACGCTCAGGGCATACACCTGACCGATATTGAGACCACCTAAACGATAGAGCAGGGTCTCCTTTTTAAACCGGGTGCCCCGGCAGTCGGGGCATGTCAGGTAGCTGCGGTATCTTGAAAGGTACACCCGTACATGCATCTTATAGGTTTTGGTCTCAAGCCACTTGAAAAATCCCCGGATGCCATAATAATCGGTTGTCCCTCTTACGATGGCTTCTTTCTGGGACTTTTTCAGACGTCTGAAAGGCAAATCAGTGGGGATTTTTTGCTTTCGGCAGAAATCGATCAAATCTTTAAATTCCATACGGTTTTGCTCGACGCTGCCAAAGGGCTTTATGGCGCCCGCTTCAAGAGAAAGACCGCTGTTCGGGATGATAAGATCAAGATCGATATCTATGATTCTCCCAAATCCCCGGCAGGTTTCACATGCTCCCACAGGGCTGTTAAAGGAAAAGAGGTTTGGGGTCGGCCTATGGTAGGGGATGTTGCATTCGGCGCAGGCCAGTCGGCTGTTAAAGGCAAAATGCTGATCGGGCTCAACCCAAAGATCGAGCCTGCCGTCACCAAAATGAAACGCCTGATCCAGGGAATCCATGATTCGTTTTCGGTCGGCGGATCGAAAAAGGATTCGGTCTGCGACAACATGAACTTCTTTTTCGGCCTCTGTCGGCTGCCAGTTTTCTAAAGAGAGGATCTCACCACTTACATAGAGACGGGTGAAACCGATGCCGCCCAATTGGCTTTTCAGCTGTTTAGCCGATGTGTCTGTGGTGACAACCGGAAAGGTGACAATTATTTTTAAGCCTTTTGAGAGCCCTTGTATGGCCTGCCACACATGCGCCGGTGTCTCCGAAAGAACCGGTTTGCCGCAACGCCTGCAATGAAGCTGACCCAGGCGGGCATAGAGAAGTTTGACATGGTCTGTCAGCTCTGTCATGGTTCCCACCGTAGAGCGGGAGGTGCGCACCGGATCTTTTCTGTCAATAGCAATGGCGGGCGGAATGTTTTCGATGTTATCCACCCGGGGGCGATCCATTCGGTCCATGAACTGACGAGCGTAAGGGGAGAAGGTTTCGATATAGCGGCGCTGGCCTTCGGCGTAAAGCGTGTCAAAAGCAAGGGAGGATTTTCCGGAGCCGCTGACACCGGTCACAACCGTAATTTTGTTGAAGGGTATATTGATGTCCAGATTTTTCAGGTTGTTCTGGCGGGCTCCGGTTATCCGGATTGCTTCTGGAAGCAGGCGCTGTTTTATTGTCATTACCGGAACCCCGGGTCAAGATAATTTTCTTTCCAAAATCGCTGCAATGCCCAGCCCCCCGCCTCCGCAGATGCACTCCAAGGCATACTTCGCGCTGCGGCGTTTCATTTCATGGAGAAGTGTCACCAGTATCCGGGTGCCGGTACAGGCGATGGGATGTCCAAGTGAAATTCCGGAACCGTTGACATTTACGCTTTTGTAATTTTCGGGGCTTACCCCCATTTCCTTCAAGTCGGCAAGCACCTGGACCGCAAAAGCCTCCTGAACCTCGATAAGGTCCATCTTCTCGAGTCCCACACCTGCCATATCGAGCGCCTTTTTGACGGCTGCCGGCACAGACTTGTATGTCTGTCTGGGGTCAACGCCGGATACCGCACACGACCGGATACCGGCGAGCGGTTCAATACCCAATTTCGCTGCCCTTTCTTTAGAAGTCACCACAACCGCAGCCGCCCCGTCATTTTCGGTGGAAGAATTACCTGCAGTGCAAACACCTCCCATTACGGGGTTTAGACCGGTCAGCTTTTCAAGGGACACATCAAACCGGGGATTTTCGTCCTTGTCCACAATCGTTGGATTCCCCTTTCGTTGGGGAACCGACACCGGGATGATCTCTTCCTTAAATTTTCCATTTTCCATGGCCGCACAGGCCTTTTGATGACTTTCCAGCGCCCACCGGTCGCAGGCCTGGCGACTGATTCCCTCTTCTTTTGCGGCGGTTTCCGCCCAGGTCATCATGGCCGGCAGAACCCCATATCGTTCTTCCGGCTGCGACATCACACGGGCCCTTTGAATGCGGTCATAAAAGGGCATCCCCCAAATCTTGAGGTCACCATGCCCCTTTGGCATTCCTTTGGATCCACCGACTCCCCACTTGATGTTTCCAGGCAGATAAAATTCCGCATTGCTCATGCTCTCAACGCCCCCGGCGACAACGATCTCAGCCTGATCGGATTGGATCAGGGAAACCGCATAACGGACCACATCGAGGCCGGTGCAACATCGCCTGTCCACGGTAATGCCGGGGATGGTTTCTGGCCAGCCGGCCTTGAGCAGGGCCATCCGGGCAATATTGACATATTCTCCGTTTTGATAGGCCTGGCCCATGATCACTTCATCGACCCGATCAGCCGTTAAATTAATCCTTTTTAACGCTTCACCCAAAACCAAAGACGCCAGGTCGTAGGCCTCAACGGTTTTGAGTGCGCCCAGATATCTTCCCACAGGCGTACGTACCGCACCGATAATGACGGCTTCTTTTTTCATTATAATCCCCCGAATGAAGCCGATGAAATTTCAATGGATGCGGGCGAACTCTCCAAAACAGCATCCATCTTTCCCATTGTCACAGGCAAAATGGTGTTGATAAAAAATTCAGCGGTTTTGATCTGCCCTTCATAAAAGATAACATCCTTTTTCTTTGCATTGTTCATCTTTGGTGCAACGATAGATGCCCGCCACAAAAGCATCCACGCCATGGTAACATCGCCCATGATATCGAGAAATGGGGTGGCAAAGGCAAACGCCACCTTTCGTGATTCGGGAGACAGGGCTGTTTGCCCCATATGCATGGCAACCTCACCCAACCGGTTATTGGCTTTCTCCACCCTACCTGCCAGATCGGTTAAACCATTACTCTCTTTTGCCAGGGCAACTGTTTTTCCGATTTCCTGCAAAAACGCCATAAACACCTTTCCGTTTTTCATCCCCATCTTACGCCCCAGAAGGTCCATGGCCTGTATCCCGTCGGTTCCCTCGTAAATCGATGTGATCTTGCAGTCCCTTGCGAGCTGCTCGACCGGGTACTCTTTCGTATATCCATATCCCCCATAGACCTGAATGGCCTGAACGCATACATCAAAACCCCGCTGACTGCAATAAGCCTTTACCACAGGCGTGAGCAGTTCAGTGAGGCCATGGTATCGCTCCTTTTCTTCTTCCTCCCCGGTGCACTCCAGCTTATCGAAACAATGCCCGATATAGTAGATAAAGCTGCGCATCCCTTCCACATGCGCCTTCATCCACAAAAGCATCCGTCGTACATCCGGATGAGCGATGATCGGAACAGATGGCGCCTCTGCATTTTTAAACTGATCCAGATCTCTCCCCTGGAGTCGTTCACGGGCATAATTTACAGCATATAGATATGCCGCCGAGGCATGGATAAACGCTTGAAACCCGACCGACAGCCGGGCTTCGTTCATCATGTGAAACATGATTCGCATCCCCTGGTTTTCCTCACCAAGCAACAAACCCCGGCAGTTTCCCTTGCTTCCCAGCGACATGCTGCTGGTAACGCTGGCGTGGATTCCCATCTTCTCCTCCACCCCGGTGCAGATGATATCATTCGCATCGCCCAGGGTGCCGTCATCATTGACCCAAATCTTTGGAACGATAAAGATCGAGATGCCCTTGGTTCCGGGCATGCCGCCTTCCACACGCGCCAGAACCGGATGGATGATGTTTTCGGTCAGATCGTGTTCCCCGTTGGTGATAAAGATTTTCTCTCCGGTCAGCGAATATGTACCGTCCTGATTCTTGACGGCGGTTGTGGTAAGTGCACCGACGTCCGATCCGGCCTGTGTCTCGGTAAGGAGCATGGTTCCGCCCCAAATACCTTTGTAGAGTTTCTTTAAAAACATCGTTTTTTGTCGTTCCGTGCCAAACAGTTCGATCATCTTGCCTGTACCGTGGCCCTCTGTCGCATAGTTAGCCAGTGCGAAGTTAGCGCCAACAAGGTATTCATTGGCGGCGATAGAGACGGTGTGGGGAATCCCCTGGCCCCCCACCGCCTGATCCTCTGACATGGAGGTCCACTCGCCTTCGATCATAAGTTTGTGCGGGCGGTGAAAACAAGCGGGGACCTTTACCTTTCCCCCATCGAATTTTACACCTTCTCGATCTCCTTCAGCGTAAGTCGGCAGAATCTCCTTGACCGCAAAGGTCCTCGCCTCGGAGACGATCAATTCAAACATTTTTCTGTTTAATTCCTCATATTTTTCATATTTAAGCAATTCTTCCACCTCGATTTGTTCAAAAAGAACAAAATCGATGTCCCTTCGATCCGCAATCACCTGTGCCATGGTTACACCTCTCTCTTTTTTATTTTTGTCTTAAAGAAACTAATTCAATCAGACTTTTTGGTAACATCAAACCGGTCGTATTTAAACAATTGAAAAAACTCGATAATCCTCCATATCGAGGGAAAAGAATATTAGGGTGTTACAAACCAAGGTATGTTTTTCTGAGGACCTCATCTTCAAGTAACCTGTCGCCGGGTCCTTCGGCGATGATTTTGCCCGAAGAAAGAACATAGTTGCGGGAAGCCATTTTAAAGACCGTGCTGACCTCCTGCTCAACGAGAAGTACGGTGATACCAAGATCCCGGATCTCGCCAATTTTTTCAAACACCTCCGCCCGCATAATGGGGGCAAGGCCTGTAGAGGGTTCGTCAATACAAATCAGTTTAGGTCGAGCCATCAATGCCCGGCCGATAGCGAGCATCTGCTGCTCTCCCCCTGAAAGGGTGCCGGATATCTGGCGAGATCGAGCCTTAAGTGGTCGAAATAATTGATACACTGTACCAAGGTTCTTCTCAACTTCCGCTTTGTCTTTAAGCAGGTACGCGCCTGCACGCAAATTGTCAAGTACCGTCATTTCGCGAAACGGTCTTCTTCGCTCAGGGCAGTGTATCAATCCTCTTTTGACAATCTCATGGGCTGAAATCCGATCGATTCTTTCGCCCGCAAATGTTACCGAGCCATCAAGTGTTACGTCCCCACCACTCGACCTGCGCGTAATTTCCCTTTCCCAGGCGACCAATCCGGTAATCGCTCTGAGGAGGGTGGATTTACCGGCGCCATTTGGGCCTACCAGACTGACCAACTCGCCGGTATCTACTCCCATACTCAGGTCATTAATCAGCATGGCCTTATCATAACAAACCGTCAAATTAAGCACGTCTAGCAGCAATCCTATATACCTCCGCCACCGAGATAGGCATCGATAACTTTTGGGTTATTCACTACCTCTTTTGGTGTTCCGTACGCAATCATGGTTCCGAAGTTGAGAACGATAATCCGGTCCACGATCTTCATTAACTGCTGAAGCTTATGCTCCACGATAATCATGGCCGGTCCTTCACTGTGCAATCGCCCAAATCGCCCGCCTTTGTGCAGCCGCTTTATAGATTTAGCCATCAGAACGGTTTCAGCCGGACTCAAACCGCCAAAGGGCTCATCCAGGAGTAACAGCTCCGGCTCTGTGGCCACCACCCGGGCAACTTCAAGCCGTTTGAGATCGCCCTGGGAAAGGGTGGAGGCCTTTTCCAGGGCCATGTCGGAGATACCGGCAAATTCCAAAGCATCCATCGCTTTGTTTTCGATCCTTTTGATCCATTCTCCCCTTTTCATAGCCCTCGGCGACAGACAGGAAACCATCACATTGGCAATGATCGGAAGGCGTCGAAAGGGCCTCATATTCTGAAATGTGCAGGCAACACCCAAATTCACGATATCCCAGGTTTTTAAACCGACAATATTTTTTCCCTTGAACTGAATAGCCCCTGAATCGGGTTTCAATATCCCCATTATGAGCCTTAACAGCGTTGTCTTACCCGCACCATTGGGGCCGATCAAACCGATTATTTCGTTTCGATCCATCGGAAAGCTGACATCGTTTACGGCTCGCAACCCTCCGAAGTCCCTGAAGAGTTTCTCTACTTCCAGAAACCGCTTAGCCATATCAAGTCTCCTCGGCCTCTTCCCGCAGCTCTCGCCTGGAGACCTTCCCCACGTCTGTCTTCGGCAGTTCGCCCCTGAATTCAATGATTTTGGGCACTTTGTAATGGGCCAAATTGTGGCGACAGAAATCGGCAATCTCTTCTTCAGAGACCTTGCCCCTGGCTTCGCCCTGAAGAACCACATACGCTTTTATCAATTGACCCACCTTGGGATCTGGTACGCCCACCACCCCCGCGGACTTGATCTGTGGGTGTTTATAGAGGACCTCTTCCACATGACGGGCAAATACAGAATAACCCTTATATTTGATCAAGTCCCTTTTCCGATCAAAAAAATGAAAATACCCCTCCTCATCCATTCTGACCAGATCACCGGTTCTGAGCCACTTTTTCCCGTCGATCTCAACAATCGACTCCTCTGTCTCCTTGGGCCTCTTCCAATAGCCTTGCATCATATTGGGGCCATGGAGAATCATTTCGCCCACCTCGTCAACCGACTTAAACTCGGTGCCATTCTCGTCAACAACAGCGGCGATGATACCCGGGAGGGGAACACCGAACGAACCGGTCTTGGGTCGATTGAATGGGGTGCTGTGACTGACGGCGGTCGTTTCCGTCATGCCGTACCCTTCTAATATCTTGGTCCCTGTCCTTCGCTCCCACTCTCTGATGGTGCTTTCGTGGAGCGTATCGGCGCCGCAGGCGATTAATTTAAGCCTTTTCCAGTTTACCCGGTCTGTCTTTTCATACTCCTTGAGGTATTCAAATAGGGTAGGTACACCGAAGAAACCGGAAACTTGATACCGCTCCATGGCTGAGAGAATATCGTCTATATCGGGTGTAGTGAAAAGTACCAGTGTGGCGCCCTGAACTAGATTATTGAGCATCACAACCACCTGTCCGTATATATGGAAGAAGGGTAGGAAGGCGATTGTCGTCTCTTTGCCTTCCTCAAATATGGGCCAAAAAGCGAAGGTTTGGGCCTGCAGTGAAACAATGTTGTGATGGGTCAGGATAGCCGCTTTGGGAAGACCGGTGGTTCCTCCGGTATACGGCAGGGCGGCAATATCTTTTTGAGGATCGATGGTAACTTGTGGCGGTTGGGGGGGATATTTTTTGACCAGATTTTGAAAGAGATGGAGTCCGGTCTTTTTAATAAACTGGGGAGAAGGGGCCTCAGTTCCCCGGTAGGCCTTCGCCAAAGTGCTCTTTCCAAATATACGCTTTAGAGAAGGGAGATAATCCCCGATATTCGAGAGGATTACCGTGTCAAGCTCAACAGAAGACTTCTTCACATTATCGTATAGAATATCCTCACAGACAACGGTCTTCGCCTCACTGTCCTCAAGCTGATGTTTCACCTCCTGACTCGTATAAACAGGGCTGATCGGCGTAACCTTGGCCCCTACCTTCAGGGCACCAAAATAGGATACAACATATTGGGGGCAGTTTAAAAGATAGAGGGCAACCGTATCTCCCTTGCAGACACCCAGGTCGACGAGGGCTGTTGCAAACCGGTCGATCAACTCCCCGAGTTTCAAATAGCTGATCTTCTTGCCATAAAAAATAAGCGCAGTTTTGTTTCCGTATTTTTCTACGGTTTGATTAAATATTTCTGAAACAGATACGTCGGGCGTCTCCACGTCCTCAGGGACACCTTCCGGATAATACTTCAACCAGGGTTTGACCAGATATGCTTCTTTGGCATCCATAGGCTATCCTCACGCGTGTTCTAATCTAACCGGGCTGTACAAATCCGGCATGACTTTCGAGTGGCTACATTTCTGATCTTACACCTGGGACACACTTTTTCAATCTTGTCTCTCACCCATGGGAAAAGTCCCTCGGGCATAAAGAGGAGGATGAGCAAGATAACAATCGCAAACATCAACATGCGATACTCGGGCCAAAAGCGAAAAAACTCAAGCAAAGGATAGAGGATAAAGACGCCGCCAATCGGCCCGTATATTGTGACTACACCACCGAAAATGGCCCATATAACAACCGTGAAAGACATCGAAACTTCGAGATTGGAGGGGCCGGCAATTCTCATAAAATGTGCATAGAGTCCCCCTGATATTCCGGCAAAAAAACCACTGAGGCAGAAAGCCCAGAGTTTGTAACGGGTCGTGTTGATACCTGCAGCCCTGACCGCCAACTCATCTTCCCGTATGGCATGGAAAATGATGCCGGTATTTGAGTCGGTTATTTTCCACATGATCGTGCCCAGACCGATCATTAGGATCACCGTAATGTAGTAGTCACCGAGGCGGGACCCGGAAAGACGATCCAGGCCCGAGATACCCAATTCTCCTCCTGTTATATTGGGAATGGCGAAAACGATCCCCATCAAAATAATCGGGAAGGCCAATGTGGTCAGGGCCAGATAAGTGCCTCTGAGACGAAGACAGGGAATTCCGACAATCAGACCAGCCAGAACTGCGGCCAGAGCTCCCAAGGGAATGCTGCCCCATGGCGGCAGGTGGGCATATAGGTTTAAAAGTGCAACGGTGTATGCAGCCACACCAAAGAAAAGGGCGTGCCCAAAATTCATCTGGCCGGTAAAACCGGACAGCAGATCCCAGCTGGCAGCAAAAATGGCAAAGATGCTAGTCAAAATCAGTATGCGAAGCAGATAAGGATCCTGTGTAAAAACAGGCAATAATAGAAGAGACAGAAAAAAAAGGAAAACGATAACGCGACTGGGGAGCGCCAGAACCTCCCCTTTAAAGATGGTGAAAAGCTTTCTCAGATAGTAACCCACTGCACCCATGCCTATCTCTCTTCCTCAAAAGCAACGCCAAAGAGCCCCTCCGGCCGGATCAACAACACCAAAATCATAATCGACAGGGCTACAGAACCCTTGAGGTAAGCGCCCATCGGAATCAAAAATACAACGAGCGCCTCGGTAAATCCTAAAATGTAGGCCCCGACAAAACTACCCTTGATACTGCCCAGTCCACCCAGAACCACCACGGCCATCATCATGATCAGCGGCTCCATCCACATAAAAGGATTAACGATCCTGAGGGGAACGATCACGGCTCCCGCAAAAGCGGCCAACCCAACAGAGATCCCCATGGTTATCAAAGTCACCCGGTTCTCATTCATACCCATCAGATTGGCCACCTCCCGATCATTTGCGGTAGATCTGATAGCCAGCCCCAGCCTGGTTTTTAGCAACAAGGCCCACACCGCGGCCAACACCAGCAGGGCCACCCCAAAGGTCAGCAGTTGCTGATAGGCGACTTTCACTCCAAAAATCTTCATGTATCCTTCAATCAGAGAGGGTACACCCAGAAAGTCTCCACTAAAAAAAATGAGCATGATCTCCTGAAAGACCATGGCCAAGGCGATGGTCCCGATCAATACAGCGCCCTCATGTTCGCGTATCGGATCTATGAAGAGCTTGTATGAGATAAGTCCGATCAACATCACCAGTATGATGGCCATCAGCATACAGAGGATGGGGTTAACGCCCAGCGTTTGAGTGCCGAAATAGATCCAATAAGCGGCCAGCATATAAAAGGCGGTATGGGCGATGTTGATAATCCGAGCCACACCGAATATCAATGAAAACCCGATGGCGAGAATGGCATATACACTCCCGTTGATCAGGCTGCTGATGATTATGTCGATTATCATATCGCTTCAGTATGTGGACCCGCCCATCCCTCCTCGTTCACCAAGGAGGGATGGATGCGGCGTGAAACCCGGGGTTTTATTATTTCTTATATTTTTCGATCATCCAGGGTGGTATCTTATACTTTGCCATACCTTCGTATTTGACACCTTCCCAGCCGTTCGGCCACCAGCCCTTCATTTTTCCATCCTGCCATTGGAAGGTAAGGCCGGTTGCATAACCCGGTCCAAAAACCAGATCATGGTTTTTGTCAAATTTTGTCTTGGGTGCGCCGGGGCCTTTGTACTCTGTTTTTTCGAGTATCGGGATCAGCTTTTCCGCATCCGTAGCCCCGGCCTCTTCTATGGTTCTGGCGAGGATATGTTTTATGGCATCATAGGTAACGGCTGTGTATGTCGGCAGTTCACCGAATCGCTTGATGTATTTCTCGATAAACGGTTGGGTGAGTTCATTGTAATTCACGCCACGAACAAAGGTGCTCATTGACACGGCATAATTCCCCTTGCCCTGTGTGGCAGCCCAGAAACCATCCTTTTGGGCCTCGACATTGATACCGGTAAAAGCGGCCGGTATCTTTAGCTCCCCGGCCTGCCTTGCAAAAGTAATCCCCACAGAGGCTGAAAAAATGGTAAAGATAATCTGGGCGTCTGCTCGTTGGACAGCCGTGAGTTCTGCGGTCACATCGGTAGCCGTCGCAGATGGCCGCCAGATACCGACCAGCTCCATACCCATTTTCGGCACATTTGCTTCTATCGCCTTGATCATCGGGTCTATCCACATCGCTTTTTCGGCGACAATGGCCACTTTCGGTTTTTCGATCCCCAACCCTTTTCTCAGAATACCACTGACGGTGGCCAGATTGATTAATGTCACCTTGACCAGATATCTGGAATTCATCGGCGTAACTCGAAACCAGTATTTGTACCGATCATAATTCTCGGCCACCCGGGTACAGATTTTGGGATGGGCTGCCCCGGTGCCCAGGAATATCTTTTTGTAGTCCATGGCGATGTCCTGCATGGCCAGAACCGCTTCAGATCTGAAACCGCCGACAACAAAATCCACCTTGTCCTGGGTCATCAATCGTTCCATGGCATTGGTGGCATCTGTGATGTTTAAAAATTCGTTGGAATCGGCTTTAATGATTTCAATCTTCATTTTTTTATCGCCGACCTGGATGCCTCCTTTGTCGTTGACCTCCTCCTGGGCCATAAGGGCTCCGTTCCAGTGCCCTTTGCCCTGCATAAAATTCATGGGACCGATCACACCTATCTTGATGGTTTTGGCTCCCCAAACCGGAAAACAGATGG
>CAZSON010000039.1:0-16421 GCA_964608375.1 uncultured Desulfobacter sp.
GCGACTTTCCTTAAAATATCAGGTGCGAAACTTGAGTGATAAGTTTTCCCTCTCTGTTTAAAAAGGATACAAAGATGAATATTTTTTTGTAAAGGCCTCTCTTCTTGTTTAGTATTCATACAATTTATAAAGGATACATCGATGAAAAAAAATTAGAATCACTGTAATCTGTTTATATTTAAAATAAAATTGTAGTTGGCATAAGGATTGCAATTAATCGCAGTTGATATAGATCACCTCTTTTACCCTGATTACACGTCCTATGGAGGTAAGGTCCGTTATATGTGGGATGGGCTCTGTACCGCTTCTAAGCACAGGTCAACAGATGGCCGGCTAAAATCATGAAAGGAATTCATAATTATGGGAATTGTGCCACTTAGGGGGCGAACAATCGAGGTCCTCAGCAGAGATGAAATTCAACAGGTGCATGAGGCGGTTTTTCAAATTCTGGAAGATCCGGGCGTTAAAATTGAGCACGAAGAAGGACTGGATATTTTCAAACAGGGCGGAGCAGAGGTTGACATGCAAAAAAAGATCGCCCATATCCCCGCATCTTTGGTAGAGTATGCCCTAAACCATGCGCCTCGTTTTATGACCGTGTATGGGAGAGATCCTAAATACGATCTCAAATCTTATAAAGGGGTCCACTACAGCAGTGGCCATGGCGCAACGATGGTGATGGATATAGATACCGGTGAGAGACGAGCGGCCACTAAAAAAGATTTAGAAACAAATGTGAGGGTCCACGACGCACTGGAAAACACCCATTTTATCTTTCCCGAAATCTACCCACAGGATGTCTCTGAAAAGGCTTTGGACAGACATATTTCGCAGGCATTGCTGAGCAATACAGAAAAGCCTGTGATTGCAACCGCTTTCAGCAGCAAAGGTGCGAAAGACCTGCTTCAAATGGGAATTGCCATTGCCGGGGGTGAAGAGGCGTTACGGCGCAGGCCGATGTTTACTGTCTCCCTTGGGATTATCAGTCCCTTTTGTTTTGAGCCGGATAGGGTCGATGTGCTCATAGAGATGTGTCGCTTCGGACATCCATTTCAGATTTATACCATACCTTCGTCAGGTACCACATCGCCGGTGACACTGGCCGGCACACTGACCGTGTCGATCGCAGAGCTTTTGTCCGGACTCGTATTGACGCAACTGGTCAATCCCGGAGTACCTGTCCGGTTGATGGGTTATGCCGGAACGTTCGATATGCGGTTCGGTGCTTTCACCTTCGCCTCGCCTGAGAAAACACTGATGGCCGCTGCTTTGGCGCAGATGCTGCGATTTTATGGTGTGCCGATGGGTGTCCATGGGTCTACGACCCGCGCTAATGTGCCGGACGTGCAAGTCGGCTATGAAACCGGCATATTAAACCTGTTCTCAGCTCTGTCCGGAAGCGATGTAGTCATCGAGGGCACCTCAGCCTCCTTGGAGGATACGGTGACGTCATTCCCCGAGCAGGCAATTATTGGCAACGAGATTTGCGGCTTTGTTAACAGAATACTTCAAGGTATCGAAGTCAATCCCGACACCCTGGCTGTTGATGTTATTAAAGAGGTGGGTGCGGGCGGTGAATACCTCACCCATTCACATACCATGGACTATTTCAAGGCTGAAACTTGGGATGCGAACCTTGGCAATCGAGTGACACAGGAAAAATGGATTGAGAATGGGGCGATGGATATACAGGCAAAGGCCAAAGAACAGTTAAAGAAAATCCTTGCCTCTCACCAGACAAAACCGCTTGAACCTGAAGTCCAGCGGAAACTAATGCAAATCGTTGAGGCAGCCGAAGCTTAACGCTTATAAAGCTGTTACCATGCTCAAACCATAAAAATTCAATTTTTTGTGTTTGAGCCTGTATCATAAACACCAAAAAGGAGGAGGTTAAAATGAAGAAATTTTTTACATTCGCCTTGGCAGTAGCTGTGGTGGGCATCATCCTAATTGGGGGACACGGCGATGTCCAAGCCAAACAGAAGGTCTACAAATGGGATATGACATATCCGCTATATCGGGGAACCTGGGATTGGGCGATCCTCGAAAAATGGGTGGCTCACCTCAAGGCCGCCAGCGGGGGACGGATCGATATCACCCCACACGCCGGTGGAGAGATTATGCCGGTCATGGAGACATTCGACGCTGTTTCCTCGGGCACACTGAAGATTGGCTTTTCATACGGTCCTTACTGGATCGGCAAGCTTCCCATGGCTATTTACGCCAGCGGCCTCCCACCGTTCACCTTGCCTAGATGGGAACAGTATAAGGTTTTGTATTACGAGCTGGGGCTTGAAAAACTTATCCGGAAGGCTTATGCGAAGCACAATATTTTTTATGTGGCTGTAATGCCAACCAATAATGCCGTGATGCTGGGAAAATTCCCTGTAAATAAAGCGGCCGATCTGAAGGGTAAGAAATTCAGGGCCACAGGTCTTTATGCAGAGGTTTTGAACGCGGCAGGAGCATCAGCGACCTACTTTCCCTGGGGGGAAATTTACGGAGCCTTGGAAAAAGGTACGATTGACGGTGTCATTGCCGGTCCTCTGAGCAGTCAGGCCGATTCGGGATTTCATGAGCCGACCAAGTATTTCCTTGAAACCCCGATAACCCCGGTTGATGCCTGGAGTTTACATATCAACCTGGATGCCTGGAATGAACTGCCCGAGGATCTGCAGAAACTTTTTGTCGAGAGCGCTTCATACGCTGCTGACCTGTTCACCGGCTCTTACTTTGTGCATGATGTCCGGTGGAGAAAAAAAATAGTGAAAGATTTTGGCTTTACCGTGACAACTCTATCTGAGGAAGAACAACGTAAAATGCGTAATTACTCACTGGCGGTTCTCGATAAGTACTCGAAAAAAGACCCCATTTTTGCCGAAGCCACAAAAATATTGAAGCAGTACATGCAAGATCTGGGGCTCTTAAAATAATAATTGCCAGAGTGAGACTGGGGTTAAAAAGGGCAACCGGGTAAAGATAGAGATATCGTCTCTGCCTTTACCCGGTTTTGCCAAAAAATAATAGAGGGGATAATGAAGCGGCTGTTAAAAGTCATTGACAGTATAAGTGAGTGGTCTGGAAAACTGTTCGCTTATCTGTTATGGCCTGGTGTAGCGGTGTTGGTATATGAGGTGATCGCCAGATACGTATTCAATGCCCCGACAATATGGGCGCACGGGATGACGCAGCGCATCTTCGCTATTTACTACTTCATTTGCGGCGCATACATCAGCCTTAAGGGGGACCATATCAATATGGACATCATTTACAATAGTTTTTCTCTAAGAAAAAGGGCGATTCTGGACATTATAGCGTTTTTCTTTTTCTTTGGTTTCTGTGGTGTGCTGCTTTGGTATGGATCTCGTTATGCTTGGGTATCTCTAATAAACCTGGAACCCGATAATACCCCATTCCGTGCTCCGCTCTACCCGATTAAGATGATAATTCCATTGGGAGCTTTGCTGATAATTCTCCAGGAGTTGGCCCAATTGTGGCGCAACTTCTACCTCGCGATCACAGGGAAACAGTATGAGCATTGAATTCGTAACCCTGATTATGTTCGGCGGACTCATTCTGTGCCTCCTGCTGGGTATCCCGCTTGCCTGGAGCCTGGGAGGTGTTTCAGTGGTCGTCTGTCTGTTGTTGTGGGGCCCCAACGGTTTGATGATAATCATATACAACACCTTCGGCGCCATGTGGAGCATCGTTCTTGTCGCCATCCCCCTGTTTATGTCCATGGGAATTCTGCTGGAACGAGCAGGTATCGCTGAAGCGCTTTTCGAGACCATCCACCGATGGTCGGGACGATTGAGAGGAGGCATCGCCATGGGTGTTGTGGTCATCTGCGTCATCTTTGCGGCGATGACCGGCGTGAGCGCTGCAGCCACGCTTACCATGGGGTTGATCGCTCTGCCTGCAATGCTCAAGCGCGGTTACGACAAAAATATCGCCTTGGGCAGTATCGCTGGACCGGGAACCCTGGGAATATTAATTCCCCCTAGCATTGTAAGTATTCTGCTCGCCATTGTCGGCAGACTATCCGTAGGTAAGCTATTTATGGCCGGTATTGGACCCGGTATTCTGCTTGCCGGTCTCTTTATTGCCTATATCGGTATCCGCGGTTGGATCAACCCCAAGTTGTGCCCGCCGCACCCGGATAAGTTTACCACGAAAGAGAAACTCGTTTCCCTCAAAACGGTTATCTTACCGCTCGCCATTATCCTGGCTGTTTTAGGGTCGATTTTTTTCGGGATTGCCACGCCGACAGAGGCCGGCTCTCTGGGTGTGACGGCGGTCCTTTTATCTGTTGTTATCCACCGTCGGTTTACCTTGAAACTTGTCCGGGAAACAACGATCGAAACCTTTCGAATTACCGGTCTGACCATGTGGATTTTTTACGGGGCGATGTGTTTCAGTGCCGTATATGCGAGAGCCGGAGGGGCAGTCTTTATAAGCGATCTCGTCCTTGGGCTTGGCATGGGTCCTTGGCTTATTCTCATTACCATGATGGGGATATCTTTTCTCCTGGGCATGTTTGTCGACCCCTTCGCCATTATTTTCATACTCGCCCCCATCTGTTTTCCGATCATCAAGAAACTGGGCTTCGACCCTATATGGTTCGGAATCCTTTTCGTCATCAATATGCAAATGGGTTACGTCACACCACCTTTTGGCTACCAGCTTTTCTATCTGAAATCAGTCGCACCCGAGGGCATCACAACGGGAGACATATACAGATCTGTTCTTCCATTCGTCGCAGTTCTGATCGTCGGTATGGCGCTGATTATGATATTTCCGCAGATAGCCCTTTTGCTGCCCGAATTGATGATGAAGCTGGCAGATTGAGGCGTTTCCAAGTCAAAAGGTTTTTATACACCGTTATTAGACTAATAGTGTAAAAATTATATCACATGATACCGTCTTAGCAAGTCAGGATCCTCAGTTGAGCCTTAACGGTTCCGGTAAATCGGACCGTGCAAAAGCGTTCCTTGCCTTAAGCATATGTCCGGGTAGCTCACGGTTCGCCAGCTTCTGTGTGAATTTTACCGAATCAATAAGTGCCTCTAGATCTATACCGGTTTCAACACCAATTTCGTTAAAAAGATAAACCAGGTCTTCGGTAGAAACTTCCCAACACCCAATGTCGGTTTTGGGCACGCCAAAAGGTGTGCCGCTCAGACCACCGATGGCGGTATCAAAAATACGGATGCCTGTCTCATAAGCGGCCAGAGAGTTTACCATACCCAATCCTCTGGTGTTATGAAAATGGACGGCTAAATTTGTCTCCAGGTTCAGTTCGAGCAATGCGTTTACGGTCTCTCTGACCAGTTTTGGATTGGCCATGGCGGTGGTGTCGACAAGCGATATTTCATTTACACCCATAAAGGCCAGTTTGCTTGCAAGGTCGACAACATTCCGGATCGGCACCTTTCCCTCGAACTGGCAGCCAAATGCGGCAACTATATAGACCCGTACGGGCTTTCCTTTTTCCATGCAGGCCTGGAATATGGTGGGGAAGGTTTTGTGAAGTGTCTCTCTGACACTATAGCCCAACACCGATCGGTTAAAAGATTCACTCGCGGCCACAAGTGTGCTGATTTCATCGATGTCGGTGCTCAAGGCCCGGCGGCAAGCTATTTCATTGGGAGCCATGCCGATGATGGTCACTCCAGGTTTTTTCCCAAGTGCATTGATGACTTTTTCCGCATCGGCATACTCCGGCCGGAGACGCGGGTGGGTGAAAGCAACGCAGTCAATCTTGGTAACACCACTTTTCACTAACCTGTTAGTCAGCGCCACTTTATCAGACGTGCGCACCTTAGGGAGAGAACTAAGACCGACTCTGGGACCGCAATCTACGATTATTACATCAGCCATCGATTTTATCACGCTATATGAACTCTCAACATACAGATCCGACTATCTATCTAAAAAACCCGGTTACTATAAACCTCAAGGTTTGTACTTTCGGTTTTGTAAAAACTCGTTCTTGGATAGGGCGAACTGAAATGTTCTGCCTGCAACAATCGGGCCATAGCATTCAACACCTTGTTTCTGTTAGTATTAATAAATATAATCCGAAAGTGTGTGTACCACTTGTATAATATCTAAACAGCCTTTATTATTAAAGTCCGTACTGTTTAATCTTGGTATAAAAAGTCCTTCGGCTGATACCCAGTATCTTGATTGCCTCCGATCTATTTTTGGCATGCTGCAGCACCTCTTTGATAATTTCCTTTTCCGTTTGTTGAACAACTGTTGAAAGAAGCCCGAGATCCGAGTCTGTTTTGAAATCATGTAGTCGGTCCTCATTTTCTTGATGGTTTTTGCTTTCTTTGGATAGTAGAAAATCAGGAAAGTAATCCGCAGTAATACGTGAGCCGGTAGCCATGGTAACTGTGTAATCCACTACGCCTTTCAGCTCACGGACATTTCCCGGCCAGTGATAGGACTCCAGGGCTTTTAAGCAGCTTGATGAGAATTCCAATTTCCGATTATGTTCTTTAGCATGCTGTACCAAGAAGAACTTTGCCAGCAAAAGAATATCATTTGGTCGTTCTCTTAATGGAGGAAGATGTATGCTAATCGTATTCAGCCGGTAAATCAAATCATCACGGAAGCGTTTTTCTTCTATCAATTGTGACAGATCCTTATTTGTGGCGGAGATAATGCGGACATCAACATCAATATTCTTCGTTCCCCCGATTCTCTTGAAACACCCTTCGGTCAATACGCGAAGAAGTTTTGCTTGGGTTTGGAGAGAGGCCTCGGCAATCTCATCAAAAAAAAGAGTTCCTTGGTGTGCTTCCACAAAGAGACCATGCCGTCCACCAGGGGCTGCTCCTGTAAACGCACCTTTTTCATAACCGAAAAGTTCACTATCGATCAACTGATCGGGAATAGCGGCACAATTGATATCTACAAATTTTTTTTCGCTGCGACGGCTGGTTCGGTGAATCGTGCGGGCGAGAATTTCTTTGCCGGTGCCGCTTTCTCCGCTGATTAATATCGGGTAATCGCTTTTGGCAGATTTTTGAGCCATTAACAGTACGGCTTTAAAACGTGGATCTTCCCCTATCAACCCTGAAAAGGCAGGGGGCAGTTTATGAAAAGATGCAGTTTTTGCTTTTTTAAAGGCTGTTAGGTGTTTATCAGGGATAGAATATTGGAACGTCCCCTTGGGATCCTTATGCTCAACCAACGCCAGAAGGTGGCTTTCTCTGGATTCCGATTTGTTTAATAAGTAAACAGTTGCATCGATTTCTTTATCGATTGGTGACAGCACCAGCCGTTTTTTTGTAAATGCCTGTCCCGATCGTTGGAGATCTAATTTCAGATCCTGTAATTCAGAGCAAAATCTTACTCTGGCCGGATCGTCAAGAAGTTTGTATAGTTTTTCAAACGCGTTATTGACGTAAACAATTTTGCCCTCATCGAGTATAACGACAGCGTTTGGAGATCCGTCAACAAACTGGTATGGAAAATCTTGTCTTTTCATCGGCGATTTACCCTGTGTAAGATCCATTTTTTGTTTAACAATTAAACAAACTTTAAAACGCAATGCAACCCTAAAAATGGAAGTCGTTGTAACTTAAACAAATTTTTAATAAAATCATAGCTGGCACAGGGTTTGCAGATAATGAAAAAAGATCTATAGCTGCAAAGCCAAAGAGATCAGTTTTTTCGGGTTACACCAAGACCGATTAATGGTCCATATATGCAGGGATAGGCGCTTTTGTCGATGCCTGCTGAGGTTGTTTTATGGCATTTGAATTATCTCCACTGTTAAACCCGCAATCTGTCGCAATTGTAGGCGTGTCACAAAGCGCTTCAAGGATTGGTGGCAGGTTGTTCAAATATCTATCCAAACATGGTTTCAAGGGCGACCTCTCTCTGATAAATCCAAAATATGAAGAACTCAACGGGGTCAAGTGCTATTCTAAAATTTCAGATATACCGACACCCATAGACTGTGCCCTTATCGCTGTGCCTGAAAAACGGGTCCTGCCGGTATTAAAGGAATGTGCCGACAGCAGTGTAAAAACGGCCGTTGTCTTCAGCTCCGGGTTCGCCGAAATGGGTTCCTGTGGAAAAGAAGCGCAAAACAAGATCAAAGAACTGGCCGGAACAAAAAATCTGAGAATCTGCGGCCCAAATTGTATCGGCATCATCAATTTCAACAATCATATTGCGCTTTCGTTTTCCCAGATATTGGAGATCGATACCCTTATCGCGGGCAATATTGGTTTTATTTCCCAGAGTGGCGCCCTGGGCGGCTCTCTGGTAAACCGTGCTATGGATCATAACATTGGGCTGAGCTATTTCATTTCCAGCGGCAATGAGGCCGATCTTGATGTATCCGACTATATCAAATACCTGGTGCTGCACGATGAAACGACAAAGGTGATTGCAGCCGTTGTTGAGGGTTTTAAAGATGGCGCTAAATTTATTGAAGCTGCCGAACTGGCGGTGCAGCATCAAAAACCTCTCATTGTGTTAAAGATTGGAGAGACTGAGGTGGGTAAAAAGGCGGCAGCTTCGCATACGGGCTCAATGACCGGTTCTGATTCGGTCATCGATGCCGTCTTTCATCAAAAAGGCATCACCAGAGTTCGCAACTATGATGATCTGTTTCAAACGGCTGCCTTATTCGCAAAGGGCCGCATCCCTGAAGGAAACAGGGTCGGTATTGTTACCAGCACAGGGGGTGGCGGCATCATTATGGCAGATTACTATACGAAAATGGGCCTGGTCGTTCCAGAACCCTCCCGGAAGACCAAAGATCTTGCCGAAAAGGAAATCGCCGCTTTTGGCAAGGTGGCCAATCCGTTTGACTTAACCGGTCAGCTTTTCAACGACCCTGAAATGTTTGGGCGATGTATGAAGCTTTTTGCGGCAGACGACAATTTTGATGTTATTCAAATTAATGTATCGATGGTTGCAGGAGAATCGAGTGAAAAAAGGGGCTTGCAGATCCTGAAGGCGGCCAGGGAAATTTCAAAGCCAATCGTTACCTGGTGGGCTGCAGGGGGTTTGTCTGAACCGGGAATAAAGATATTAAATGATAGTAAAATCACTCTGTTTAGATCGCCTGAGAGGTGCGCTGCGGCTGTAAAGGCTTTGGTCGACTATGGTCAATTATTGGCAAGAGGCCCGGACAGCAAAAACCGGGGTGATGGCGCCGACCGCTCCGTCTTTTTAGGTCGTGTAAAAAACGTACTGGATGCGGGATGTACCAGCCTTAGTGAACATCAAAGCAAGGCACTGCTAAAAGAATACGGCATTCCGGTTACCACAGAAAAGGTAACAAAATCGTCCCTCGAGGCTGCCCGCCTTGCCGAGGAGATCGGATTCCCGGTTGTGATAAAAATTGATTCCCCTGATATCACCCATAAATCAGAGGCCGGTGCAGTTAGACTGGGTGTCAATTCCAAAGGGGAGACCGTACGATTTTATGAAGAAATTATTGAAAATGCAAAGGCGTATAACCCAAAAGCGAGAATCAACGGAGTTTCGATTCAGGAAATGATCCAGGGCGGAACGGAGGTCATGATCGGAACATCGCAAGATCCGCAATTCGGGCCCACTGTTGCTTTTGGACTGGGGGGTATTTTTGTGGAAGTATTGCAAGATATATCGCTGCGAGTTACGCCTCTTTCACGATCAGATGCCGAGCAGATGGTCAAGGAAATAAAAGGGTATCCAATACTGCAAGGGGTGCGTGGAAAGAAGCGTTCGGATATTGAGGCGGTTGTCGATGTTTTGCTGCGGATTTCAAGATTGGCAAAAGATTGGGAGGATATCATTTCTGAGATTGATATTAATCCCTTAATTGTTTTTGATGATGGACGCGGCGTAAAGGCCGCGGACGCCCTGGTTGTGCTTAAAAGGAATGGTGATGTTGATTGAAGAAAAATTTGCAGTGAAATCGCCCGTCCAAAAATTATGGGATTCTCTCCTCGATCCGGAAATCGTCGGTCCCTGCATTCCCGGATGCGAAAAGGTGGAGGCGTTAAACGACAGAGAGTACGACACGATCATCAAAGCCAAGGTTGGATTCATCGCGGTTCGATTCAAAGTCCGAACGGTTATTGAGGAAATCGTTCCGTTACGCCTTATCAGAACCGCTGGAGAAGGAAGCGAATTGCGAAAGCTGGGCCATTTCAAGCAAAAGACCAGTATCAATTTCAGCGAATTATCGGAAAATGAGACCGAAATCTCTTATCAATCCGATGTGTCCATCGTAGGAAAACTGGCGACGTTTGGAGATAGGATTTTGAAGGCCAAAGCCAAAGATATCGGAAAAGAATTTGCTAATGCCGTTAAGAAGAAGCTAGAGTAAACAGCAGTGGTTTCGCAACCGCATCGAGTGAATCAGCTTTGCTTAAACTGAGAGGAATTAGGACCCATGAATACGTTTGAGTATTTCTCCGCGAAAAGCGTCAAAGAAGCCTGTAACTTGCTTTCTCAACACGGGGAGAAAGCCAAGATCCTTGCAGGGGGACAGTCCCTTGTGACCTTGATGAAACAAGATCTTATCAGACCGTCATATATCATCGATATAAAGGGCATCCCGGATCTGGACTATATTTCCTACGATGAAACAGACGGATTGCACATCGGCGCACTGACGACCCATCGGTTCCTGGAAACATCGGACATCGTACCGAAAAAGTTTTCGATGTTGGTGCAGATGGAGCACACCCTGGCCTCCGTGCCGGTCAGAAATTGGGGAACCGTAGGCGGTAATCTCGCTCACGCAGATCCGGCATCGGATTTGGCGCCAGCGCTTTTATCTCTGGCGGCGGAAGTGACGTTAACCGGACCAGGCGGGGAGCGGGTGGTCAGTCTGGACGATTTTTTTATCGACTACTTTGAAACAGCCCTGCAGCCGGATGAATTGTTAACCGAAATCCATGTCCCCAATACGGATCCGGGCGGCGGCTATTATTATAAATTTGCTCAACGGGCGACAGATTTAGCTGTGGTGAGTGTCGCAGTATATATGATTCCTGAGCCGGACAGCCCCGATCTGTGCAAAGATATCCGTATTGTGATGGGATCTGTGGGGCCAACACCGCTGAGGTCAAAACGGGGAGAAGATCTTCTTAAGGGGCAAACGATTCATGATAACCTCATTTCAGAAGCAGCCCGGGTGTCCGCCGAAGATTCGCAGCCAACGACCGATATCAACGGGTCCGAGGAGTATAAAAGGGAACTCGTTCAGGTTCTGGTAAGCAGAGCGATAAAGGAAGCTGCAACGCGTGTATGAATACCGTGCAAAACCGGCATTCAAACTCAAACGTCGGTATCATAATATATACGTTTAAAATTAAAGATCCGACAGAGGAGGCTGTCTATTATGGAGACATTGAGTTTAACCATCAACGGGGAAAATGTGGAATCCCTGATCGACCCCAAAACGACCTTGCAGAAGTTTTTACATGACACCCTGGGGATGACCGGCACCAAGGAAGGTTGCGGATCCGGTCTGTGCGGTTGCTGCACCGTCATGGTGGAAAGGAAAGCCGTAAAATCCTGTCTCATTTTTGCACTGCAGGTCAGGGGAAAAAACGTCCAAACAATCGAAGGTCTGGCGCATGAAGAAACCCCGGATCCAGTTCAAGAGGCCTTTATCGAAAACGGCGCTATTCAATGCGGGTACTGTTCTACCGGGATGATAATGTCAAGCAAAGCGCTTTTGGAAGAAAACCCCCATCCATCGGAACAAGAGGTTCGGCATGCTCTATCGGGAAATCTTTGCCGCTGTACCGGATATCATAAGATCGTCCAAGCCGTGCTGAGCGCAGGCGGAAAATAAGGGAGGTCTGCCGCATGAAAGCAAATCAAGACTATCAATACATTGGGAAGTCTGAAAATAATGTAACCGCTTTTGCCAAAGCAACCGGTCGGGCGAAATACTGTTCAGACATGGCCTTTCCCGGGATGCTGCATGGGAAAGTGAAGCGCAGCCCCTATCCCCATGCCAAAATCGTCTCCATCGATACGTCAAAGGCCGAACGCCTGCAGGGTGTCAAAGCTGTGATCGTGGGAGATGAAAAGATCTGTCCTTTCCGCTTTGGGGCCGGGGTTGCAGATGAGTACGTGCTCGCACGGGAAAAGGTATTATATGTCGGCGATGCGGTCGCAGCGGTTGCGGCCGAAAGCGAAGAAATCGCACAAAAGGCTGTGGATCTCATCGAGGTGGAATACGAAGAGCTGCCTTCGGTCTTTGACGGAGAGGAAGCCTTTAAACAAAATCCGGTCGCAATTCTGCATGAGGACCTAAAGAGCTACAAAACACTCCGTTCTGTTCCACCCCGGTTTGATGAAAATCGACCCAATGTGTTCAATTATTTCAGAATTAGGCGAAATAATGCAGAGAACGGGTTTAAAGAAGCGGATCTCGTATTCGAAAACCGGTTTGAAACAGCCATGATCCATCATGTTCAGATGGAATCCCATTGTGGAATAGCCCACATTGACGATACCGGAAGACTCGTGGTCTGGGGTACGAGTTCAAAGCCTTACGGGATGCATCGAGATATCGCGGAATCTAGAGGCCTCCCACTATCCGCAGTAAGGGTGATCATCCCCACCCACGTGGGCGGAAGTTTCGGTGGAAGGGATCCCAAGGCGGAACAGATCGCCGCCTCACTGGCCCGGGCCCAGAAGGGATATCCGAAGCGGCCGGTCAGGGTAAAGTTCACGCGGGAAGAGCATCTGAGCACCACGACGACACGGGCCCATTATATAGTGGATATTAAGACCGGTGTAAAAAAAGACGGCACCATTGTGGCCAATAAGATGCGGTTGCTTCTGGTCGGAGGTGCGTACGCGGGAACCGGTTACCTTACGGCAAGAAATGCCTCTTTTGGACCTGCTGCAAATTACAGGATACGTAACTTCAGCCTGGATGCCTATGGTGTGTATACCAATCAGCGGATGGCCGGTTCATACCGGGGCTTTGGTAATGCCGAGTCCCTGTGGGGGATGGAATCGCAGATGGACATCGTTGCCGAAGCGTTGAACATCGATCCATTGGAATTTAGACTAATGAATTGCATCGATGAAGGCGATCTGAATGCTTTTGAAGAAGTAATGCACAGTGTGGGGGCTAAAAAGTGTTTGCATGCTGCCGCCGAAGCCATTGAGTGGGGAAAGGAAACCGTAAGGGAAGCGCCTCACTTAAAACGCGGCAAGGGGATCGCTTTGGGCAACAAGTACAGCCTTGCGCCGTCAGCCTCCGCAGCAATTATCAAAGTGCACCCGGACGGCCTGGTTGAATTGCGGACGAGCACTGTCGATTTAGGTCAGGGATCGAGTACGATATTTTCCCAGATGATTGCCGAAGAATTCAAGATTCCTGTATCAAAGGTTCGGGTATTGAATCCGGATACAGATGTCACACCGTTTGACCTGGGAACTTCTTCGAGCCGATCGACCTTTAATATGGGAAATGCCATAATTAAGGCCTGCCGGGATGCTAAAAGACAGTTGTTTGCACTTGCCGCCAAGGAGCTGGAAGCCGATGAGGACGATCTTGAAACAGCGGATTCCAAAGTCTTTGTCCAAGGATCTCCCGAACAGAGCATCCAAATAAAAGATCTTTTCATTCCGATGGTCATCGGCGGATATACCTTAAAGGAAGGAGCTGAAATTATCGGGAAGGCAACCTATTATCTGCCCGGCGTCATGCCGGATCCGGAAACCGGCGCATCAGAAAAGCCGGCTGCATTTTATATGTTTGTTGCCCAGGCCGCTGAGGTGGAAGTAGACATCCAGACCGGCAAAATCAGGGTTGTTAAGATCGTCACGGCCAATGACTGCGGCAAAGCCATAAACCCGATGATGGTGGAGGGACAGCAGGAAGGCGGTGTCCTGAGCATGGGGATTGGGAGTACCCTGCTGGAGGAAGTGATTACGGATAACGGGGTCATGCTCAATCCACAACTGGCCGATTACAAAATACCGACGACACTGGATTGCCCTGATCTTGATAATTACAAATCTGCCATTATTGAAACGGCGCACCGAGACGGACCGTGGGGAGCCAAGGGCGTCGGCGAGGGGACCATGGTCTGCTCATCTCCTGCCATTGCAAATGCCATCTATGATGCGATCGGGATACGGTTTCATGATATTCCGATCACGCCAGAGAAGGTTTTAAGGGCGATAAAGGGCAAATTTGATGAATCGCACAAAGACCATTTTGCTCTCTAGATGACCCAAAATGCTCAAAGTTGTTCGCAAATGACTTTTTGCGAGATTGTCAAATTTTAGCCCGCAATCGGTTATGAAGGATATTGAAATGAAATACCAAGATGTAGTTTCCGTGGCGTGTATTAATTATCATACCAAATGGGGTGATAAAGCAGCCAACCTGAGCAAAATAAAGACTCTCACGGTTGAAGCAGCAAAACTGGGTAATCATATCATCATCTTTCCGGAGCTGGCGATGAGCGGTTATGAGTGCAGCGAAGATATGGACGGAGAGAAGAAATCATGCCGAATGCACCGGGACCTGGCTGAGCCGATTCCAGGGCCTTCAACCAAGAAAATGGCGGAGCTGGCAAAGGCATTGGATGTTCATATCATTTTTGGAATGCCTGAACAGGACAAGATGCACTCTGATGTGCGTTATATTTCTTCGGTGGTTATTGCACCGGAAGGAATCATGGGCGCATACCGCAAGCTTCATCTCCCCCCCTGGCCGCGTTTCAACGAGAGCCTCTGCTTTTCGCCGGGAGATCAGGTGCCGGTTTGGAAAACCAGGTATGGAGTCATCGGCGTTCTGATCTGCTATGATTTTTACTTTTTTCCCGAACTGGCCAGGATTATGGCCCTAAAAGGCGCGACGCTGTTGATAAACACCACTGCCAGTGCCGCCGGACCGGGTAAACCGTATTACATTGTGCAACAGACCGGTTGCAGGGCAACCGAAAATTTGGTCTATGCGGCCAGTGCCAACCTGGTTGGAAAAGAGCGCAGCAAAAGCTATTATGGCCACAGTGTGATTGCTGGCCCCCACAGTCCCAGACCGGCGTTCGTATTTGCCGAAGGCGGTGATACCGAGGAGATTGTGAGCGCTACCCTGAGTTTTCCAAGATTAAGGGCCTATGCCGAACGGCTAGATTGGAGAAAAAGCCGCAGATCCCAATTGATCTATAACGAACTGGGCAATTTAAGCCGCAGCTGAAGGGATCGTATTTCGTTGAATGAAAGAGGATTTTAAATCATGACCGACAAGGTCGTCAGCTTAAACCGAGCGATTGAAGAGAATATAGCGCCAGGCATGGCACTGCATATCGGCCTTCAGGCAGGGGCGGCGACCTGTGAGCTTGCCAGGCAGTTTTGGGGGAAAAAGGCGGATTTTACACTCATCATGAATATGATCGGCGGACATCACGCTTTGAGTCTTGTTCACGGGGGGTTGGTCAAAAGGCTGATTTTTGCTACCTGCGCGGATATCTATCCCAGACCTTATCCGAATCCGGTCATTCAGCGGGCTTTTCAGGATAGAACCTGTATGCTTGAAAACTGGTCCATGTTATCCCTGACCCAGGCCCTGATGGCAGGTGCCTTAAATTTGCCGTTTACTACGACATGTTCCGTCATCGGCAGCAGCCTGGCAGATGACAATCGGCACGCGATTCGGGTAATAGAGGACGTTTTCGGGAGCGGTGAGAAAGTTGGATTAATTAAATCATTATGCCCGGATGTTTCTATCATTCATGGATGGGCAGCTGATCCGATCGGCAATGTCATCCTTTCTGGCCCGCCGCGCGATGCCTGGGCAGCAAAAGCCAGCAAAAACGGTGTTATCGTCTGCGTCGAGGAGATTGTAAGTGAAGATTTTATCAGAAACCATTCGTTGCTCGTAAAAGTTCCCGGTAGTTTGGTAAACGCCGTTTGTGAGGTGCCTTTTGGCGCACACCCACAAAACATGAACGCGCAGAGTATTTCGGCATTTGAAGCGTATGGGTTGGACCACGAGTTTTTAAAAGCCTTTCGCAAGGCAGCTGAAGATGCAGAAACGTTTAGTCAATGGGTAAAGGAATGGATCCTGGATTGCCGTTCCCATCAAGACTATCTGGATAAACTCGGCAAAAAGCGGATGCATGACCTGAAACAGAGCAATGATCGGCAGATTGCAAAGATTGAAAGAAAAAAGCCAAAGACTCAGCATGCGGTGAAAAAAGAAACCACTCCTGCGGAATACGCAATCATCTGCGGCGCACGTTTCATCAAGAAAATAATTGTAAAGAATCGTTATAAGACCATGTTTGCCGGTATCGGCATATCCGGGCTGGCAGGTTGGTGTGCATATTACTTCTTGAAAGAGGAAAATTATCATGTGGATTTGATAGCCGCCGGCATCGGATATGAGCCCTGCCCGGGTGATCCGCTGCTGATCA
>CAZSON010000040.1:0-16252 GCA_964608375.1 uncultured Desulfobacter sp.
CAGGAATTCCCGTCTCAACCTTACCCACGATATCAGCGCCTACATCAGCAGCCTTTGTATAAATACCGCCGGCAATACGCGCAAACACACTCATAAGAGAACATCCGAAACCGAGTCCGACAAGTGCATGAAAAACTTCTTCCCCGGCAGCCGCTCTGGCTATATAATAGTAACCGGAGATGCCTAAAAGCCCGAGACCTACAACCATTATACCCGTAACAGAACCGCCTTTAAAGGCGACTGATAGCGCGGGCTGAATACCGCCGTGCGCCGCTTGTGCCGTGCGGACATTTGCACGAACCGAGACCATCATCCCGATATAGCCCGCAAGCGCTGATCCGGCTACCCCAATTATAAATCCTAAGGCAATCCATTTACCTAAGAAGAACAAAAGAATAATCAAAACTGCAGCTACTATGGCAACTGCCTTATACTCTCGCTTAAGAAATGCCGTAGCGCCCTCCTTAACCGCATTTGATATCTCGATCATACGGTCATTTCCGGCATCCTGCTTTGTGATCCATCCTGCAGTCATCAGTGCGTACACAACGCCTAATGCTCCGCAGATAAGTGCAAATAAAATAGTACCACTCATTACACTACCCCCTTTTAATAGATTTAATGGAATTTATGAAATTATTATTTCTGTTTATTTCGGCCTGTCAGCACTTTAGCCTCTCTTTCGGAATACTTTGAAAATGTCAGTCTCGCTTCTATGTAAAACATAGTTGCAAGCTTTGAGAATGGTAGATTAATGAAATGAGAGAAAACAAAAATCAGATGTAATAAAAATCGAATAAGTTACGATCGTAACTGTGAAAATCAAAAGCCAGGTTATCAATCTTGATTGCGGTGAGAAATAACATACCGCGAGGCCTCTGGTCAGATTACTCCTTCGGCCTAAGTGACTGATAGTAATCCATCAGGATTCTAGCAACCTCTGGCCGCGCAAACTCTGGAGGCAGATCCTCTCCGGCGGACAGCATGGCTCGGACTTTTGTCCCGGACAGAAATACGAAATCCTCCTTGCTGTGACCCTCCGGCGCCTCGCGCATCATAATTACATCACCTACCACTTTGGAGTACGCCGTGTGGTCGGCCTTGAAGATTTTCAGTTCCAGAGCACCTTCAGGGACTTCATTAAAAATATCCTGAGCATCGAAGGCTCCATAGTAGTCACCCACACCGGCATGGTCCCGCCCGACAATCAGGTGTGAAGCGCCCATGTTCTGACGGAACACGGCGTGGAGCACCGCCTCGCGCGGACCGGCGTAAAGCATGTCGTAGCCATAGCCGGTAATTTCGCACGTATTCGGCTCGAAATAAAGTTCCACCATTTTATGAATACAGGCGTTGCGCACGTCGGCGGGGATATCACCCTTCTTCAGTTTGCCCAGCAGCATGTGAATCACGGCACCGTCCGCCCCTACACGGTCCATGGCGATCTTCACGAGCGCTTCATGGGCGCGATGCATCGGGTTGCGCGTTTGGAAGGCCACAACCTTGCTCCAGCCATTCTTCTTTATCATTTCACGGATCTGCACAGCCGTACGGAAGGTCTCCGGAAACTCGGCGGCAAAGTATGAGTAGTTGAGAACCTGAATCGGCCCGGCAACGAAGAACTTGCCGACGGTGAGAAAATTCTTGAGCCCGGGGTGCTCCACATCGGTTGTCGTGAAGATCTTCTCGGCCATGAACATCATTTGCTCGTCCGTTGCTTCATTGATAGACTCGATCTCCTGGATGGCAACCACCGGGTTGCCGTTCACGTTCGGATCGAGCAGGGAAATCCTCTTTTCATTACGGATCGCAGAGACGTCCTCCACGACATTGACAATCGGAACAGGCCAAAAAAGGCCATCTGTGGTTTTCATGTTTTCAGAAACAGCGAGCGCATCTGTCAGGTTCTGATAGCCCGTCAGCGGGTTGAAATAGCCCGAGCCCAGCATGACGGCGTTGGCGGCTGCCTGCGAACAGATCTTAAGCTTTGCAAGGCTTTCGGCTTCCACTGTCAGTGCTGTGCGCCTGGCATCGTCTTCCACGTACAGCGGATTCAAAGTTTTTGATCCGTGTGGCTTGATCAAGTTTCCCATGGTCTCTCCTTTTCTTGTTCGCGTTGCTGCGCGAACCCAGATTTTAACTGGTTTTTAACTGTCTGGCCCGGACCTTCACCACGCGCAGGTACAGTGCCAGCGGACGGTACATCAGGTGGGACCACTTCATAAACGGAACCTCTACGACCAGCATCGGAACTGCAATCGCGAGGTGGACAACATAGATGATGTAAGTGGCCATCGGCAGGCCCATCAGTCGCACGGCATGCATGGTGATGCCGGTAATGCCGGTAAGAAGCAGTAAGATGAGGAACATCCAGTCCGAGTCGTGCGAGTAACGGTGGATCGGCTTTTCCTTTTTGATCCGGCTGATAATAGCGTCGGTCGCAAAATAAATGATCGCGATCGTTGTGTAGTAGCCAAGGATGCTGACCCAGCTGTACTCGGAAGAATCCACCTGCAGGTGCTTTAGAAAGAACATCACCAATACGAATAGCGTGGAATACCCCGTGACCAGAATAAAGTGTTTAAGCCAGCGGATCTTCTCGCCTTTGCACTTCTGCCAGTTTTTCTGCACGGCCACCTGGAGAAAAAAGGTCATCGCCTCGCTCAGGAAAACACTGAGTGGGACTTTCTGACCACCTAAAATAAACCGCGCCATTCGCCAGGAGTTAGTGAGGAGGAAGAAGGTTAGAACGGCGGCCATGGTCCAATCGGCGTAGTGAACCTGCTTCACCGGAATAAACGTGTTCACTGATACATTGGAGGTGATCATACGCGCGCTGGAGAACGATCCTGACAAAGCGAATAGACCCACCACTACAAGGGCGACGACGACCAGTGCTCCAATCTCCCACACGCGCGACGTATAAAGTTTGCGTGAAAGGCCGGTCCAGTCATACTGGGAAATGGCCCAGCGGCGCAGTGCCATCATGGATTCACCGGGGTCGGCCCCGCGCGGGCATCGGTCAGAGCAATCGCCGCAAAAGTGGCATTCCCACAGGTCCGCATCGCGCAGTAGGCGATCCTTCAATCCCCACTGAGCCCACGCCATTTCCTTGCGTGGAAATGGAGCTTCATCGGGAGAGAGCACACACACAGTCGAACAGGTCGCGCATTGATAGCACAGGTTAAAAGTAGTGCCGCCGAACTCAGCCAACTCGGTCTTGAATTGAAAATCCGGCGTAATCCGAATGATTTTGCCCGCCGACCCTATCACGGTTTTCTCGACGGGTTCAGCGTCAGGTTCGGCCCGGAGTTCCTGGGTCTTGGTCATCGCACTTTCTCTCCTGATCCATCGCCGCCCGCAGGCGATTTTACATATCCTTAAACGGGTTCATACCGATGTTTTCGATTTCGTCCGCAAACTCATTCACCACCTGCACCAATCGCTGGAAATCCGAAATATCAATCTTCTCCATCCGCACGCGCTCTTCCTCAAGGACGAGTTGCTTGAGCTTCTCGCGGACGTTCTCGCCACGGGTATCCATCAGTTCGCTTCCATGGATGAAGTGGCACTGGTAATTCGTGCCTGACTGGCAACCGAGCAGAAGGATGCCGTCGAATCCACGGGAGAGCGCATCGGCAATCCACACAATGTTGACCGCGCCCAGGCACCGGATCGGGATGAACCGGATCCAGGCGCTGTGTTGAATACGGTTGAGGCCTGCGGTATCGAGGGCCGGATAGGCATCGTTTTCGCACACCAGCCCGAGCAACCGGGGCTTCTCCTCGAACTCATCGGGGATTGCAACCGCTTTGATCATAGAAGAAACGATATCGATCGAATAGTCCTTGAAGGAAATGATCCGCTCCGGGCAGGCACCAAGGCAAATTCCGCAACGGCGGCATCGGGTGACGTTGAACTGAGGAGTACCCTTCTCGTCTTCATCCAGCGTACCGAACGGGCACTCCTCGGTGCACCGCTTGCACTGGGTACAGCGCTGCAATGCGAAGTCGGGATAGGACGAATCTTCCCAGCGCGGATGCACTGCCACCCCGCGCGTGGCGAGTTCCACGCTCTGGATAGCTTTGAGTGCAGCGCCCATACCGTCCTCTGCGCAAGCGTCGGAGTCGTTAGGAGCGCGCAGACAGCCCGCCGCGTAGATCCCGGTCCGCCGGGTTTCATACGGAAAACAGATGAAGTGCGAGTCAGGAAAACCGTATTTTAATGCGGGAAGATCCGGCCCCTGCCTGTAGGTTAGACGGAGGAGATCGGTGCCCTCGTGTTCTGCGAGCCGCGCGGCCGTCTTCAAGGCCGCGTCCATCTGCGCACCTTCTTCGCCCTTCTCAATCACGGCTCGGGCATCGCGAACCTGCCGGATAGCTTCGCCGTCCGCCGCACATGGAACCATACCGGTAGCCAGAACCACCAGGTCGGCCTCGACCTGAATATTATCTCCGACAAGGGTGTTCTCCACATTCACCAGAAGGTTATCGCTGTCCGTTTCAGTAACCGAGGTCACGTCACCCTTTGTGAACATTATCCCTACATCTTCCTGCGTCCGGCGATAGAAGTCCTCGTATTGCCCCGGCGAACGGATATCCTTATAGAATACGTAGACTTCCACCTGGCCGTCGAGTTCTCGTGCCAACAACGCCTGCTTCAGCGTCACCCGGCAGCAGACCACCGAACAGTAGGGCAGGTGCTCCTGATCCCGGGAGCCGGCGCACTGAACAAAAGCGATACGCTTGGGCGGCTCGTTGTCGGACGGGCGGTTGATCTTGCTCAAAGACAACAACTCCTCCATCTGAACATTGGTGATAACATTCGGGCGGCCGTATCCGAGATGACCGAGCTTGGACGCGTCATAGGGCTTCCAGCCGGTGGCCTGAACGATGGCGCCAACCCGGAAATCCATCGCCGACCCGTTGCTCTTGATCGACACATCGAACTGGCCTGGCTGGCCGCTGATTTTCTCGATTGACGCATCCAGATGCACCGTGATCTTGTCGTTTCCCTTGATCTCCTTGATCCGCGAATCCAGGTCGATGAGTTCAGGATCTCGGTAAGGTGGTTTTTTGGGGAAGAGCCGTGAGAAGTTTTTCAGCCAGCCGCCGAGCCGTGCATCCTTCTCAACGAGCACAACATCGCTCCCGGCGCGTGCGGCTTCCAGGGCTGCCGTCATCCCGCTTTGACCACCGCCGACGACGAGGATGGTCTTGTCGATCTCTTCGGACACGGGCTCCGGAATCTCCGCTCGTTTCACCCGGGCGATACCCATCCGTAAATAATCTTCGGCCAGCATTTGGGTATCTTCGTCGTTCGGCGCGTGGCTCCAGACGACATGCTCGCGCAGGTTGACCCGGTCTGTGAAGCATCCTTCGAATGTGAATGTATCCGTATTGAATCGGGGAGAACATGCAGCGACGACCAGGGTGTTCACGCCCCCCTGGACATCCTTTTGTATCAACTCGACACCATCACCACCACACAAAAACGAGTGCGTACGGCAAAGTTCCACCTTGCACTCATCGGCAACGACAGTCTCGATGGCTTCGATATCGAGAGAATCGCCGATTTCACAGCCCTTGCAAATCCAAACCGCTACTTTTTTTTCATTTTTTTCATTCATTGTTTGGCCCCACACAACTCTGGAGAGCTTTCAAAGCAACGCCTGTGGCGTCCCTCGTACACGCCGCCACGTCGACCGGTCGCTTGGCACATCCCGCCGCCAGAAGGCCGGGCAAAAGCTGATCATTCGTCAAGAATCCGTGCTCATCTCTCTGCAGATCCACGCCCAATTCGAGTTGAACTCCCGCATCTGTCGGAACAATGCCCGTGGCCAATACGACGAGGTTGACCTCTTTCCTGATGCGGTCGTTTGAGAGTGTATCATCGGCTTCGACAACAAGGTTTCCGCCGTTCCCCTCAGTGATCTTCGCCACCTTGCCTTTGATCAGCTCGAGCTTTTCGTCGTTCTGAACCTCCGCATAAAAGTCCTCCAGCCGACCGGGTGAGCGGATATCGATATAGAATACGGTGATTTTGGCTTCGGGGAATTGTTCGCGGACATATCGTGTCTGTTTCAGCGATGCCATGCAGCAGACGCCGGAGCAGTGTTTCAGGTAGTTTTCATCCCGCGATCCGGCGCACTGCACGAACGCGATGCTCTCGATCTCGCCCCCGTCCGAAGGCCTTTGAATCTTCCCACCCGTCGGGCCGCCCTTCGCGGCAAGGCGCTCCATCATGACGTTAGTGATCACGTTCGGGGTGGTTCCAAATCCGAGGTCTTCGATCTTCCCGGCATCGTATGGATCCCAGCCGGTAGCCCAGATCACTGCCCCAACCTCGACCTCGGCGGTCCTTCGCTCCATGTCCAACTCTATGGCCTCATAGGGGCAGGCCGATACGCATTTGCCGCATTCGGCACCCGGGCAAACGCTTTCGTCGATCACGTACTGCAGGGGGTTTGCGTTTTCGAAAGGAAGATAGATGGCCTTGGTCTGGCTCATTCCGAAGTTGATGATGTCGGGACGCTCAACAGGGCAAGCTTCAATACAGGCTCTGCAGGCAGTGCAATTGTTGTTGACTTTCCTTGGGTTCTGGCGGATCGTCACATGATAACGCCCCGGTTCGCCGGTGATTTTCTCGACTTCCGAGAGCGTCATGCACTGTATACCCGGAAGCGTCCGGATCCGGCGGAAGTTGATTTCCAGGCCACATGCCGGCGAGCAGAGCTTTGGGAAGTACTGGTTGATGCAGACCACTCGTCCGCCCAGGTACGGGTTTTTCTCGACCAGCACCACGTCACAGCCGGCTTCCGACGCCTCGATGGCCGCCGTCAGACCGCTGATTCCGCCTCCGATCACGAGGGTCGTTCCATGTCTGCCGTTTCCACTCATCTGTTTTCCTCTTCGGAGCCTTTTGATGGCTCCTTTTCGAACAGCTCCTTCTTATCAAGTTTCCCTTTAAACGCATCGATGACGTGCTTCTTGACTTTCACTGTCTTTTCGCCAAAAAGCGTGAACCGGAGCCATAGAAATGAAAATCGCAGCAGTTCCTCGTCGTCGTGTCGCATCTCCTCGACAAAATCCTCGTCCACCTCGAACCTATGCAGAAGCGTGCTCTCAAAAACAAACTCCCGGAACTTATCCAGGTCGAAGCAAGCCGTGAAGAACATGTGCATCTTCTCCGGGGTGAGGACGCCCCCCTCCTCAAAAAACTTGTGAAGCGTCAATTCCTTGAATCCTTCGCCCCACTTGTCGTATTCGTCGATCCCCTGGTTATCGATCCATTCGCCCACCGTCCACTCCTTCGGCTCCTCGAATCCCCGGCACACCTCTTCCTTGAGGAGGAAGTAAAACCGGTCCCCGCGCCAGCCGTCAGGGGTGTCCTTCTGCGCCGCCAGCCCCAGCGGATACATCCGGCAGGGCCAGGGACGATCCGAATAGATGCCGCATCCCTCGTCGGTCAGAAAAGAACAGGTCTTCGACTCGTCGTCGTTCATCCGAAGGACGACGACAGGCGTCTTCATGTCTTTTTGAACAGGTAAAAGCACATATTTGTCGAGAAAGTCACTCGATGCCATACCGAGACGCTTTTTCATGCGCAGGACGTCGTAGGGAGAGAGGAAAATATTCACATCGTTGCAGCATCGGTTGAAACAGGAGACGCCGGGATGACAGGCGAAGGTAAACTTGTCGCCCGTACCCAGGCGCGGATAGTCCGTAAGAATCTTGTCCTCCAATTGCTCACGGAGATCGGTGGTGTTATTTTCATTGCTCATGTGTCATCTCTTTCAGGTTCTTCAACGATCATCTCTCGCGTTGCGGTGTCCGACCAGACCGGAATCATCGATGTGCCGCCAGTGGTTGGATTTACCATGTACCGGTATGAGGCGTTCTGATTGTACTGCTCCCTCATCCAGTCCCATCCTTTCACGTAGTAAGGGCAGTCATCATTGAAGCAGACAAAGAAAAACTCTTCGTCCCAGCTCGATCTCTCCGGCACAAGCCATTTCTTAAGAAGGGATCGGCAATGGGGACAGGTTCGCTGGATTTCTGCCATCAGGCTCCTCGGTCGCACCTTTATAAAAATAGCAAGAGGCATTAAAAAAAACAGATATTTGGGCACCGCGAGGCAGCACCCAAATATCCTTTATTCTTTCGTTTACTGCGTGAGATACTTGACAGGCCTCTTGATCATCTCCCACTCATTCGTGTCCTTGTTGTACTTGCAGTTACAGAAGGCAAGCCAGTTCTCGTTGTCGATGTTCGGCTTGTCGGTTCTGAAGTAGTAACCCGGCCAGCGCGTTTCCTCGCGAAACAGTATGGACTGCACGTGTGCTTCCGCCTGGTGAAGGCGATGGACGTCCTCCCAGCAGCGCATCAGCTCATGCAGGTTAGACGCAGCGAGATTCTGGATGTCTTCCCTCAGGTATGTCAAAAGCTCGATGCCCTTCTCGAGGAGTTTGTCGCTGGTCATGAACTGACTCGTGACGCCGCCCGCATACTCGTCCATGATCTTCTGTAGACGGTACATGAACTGCTTCGGGCGGATATAGTTCGGGTTGATGTCCGGATCGACCGTGTATCCCTTGTGCTCGTCGAAGGTTACAAGCGGCTTCAGGATCTCGGCTTTCAGAGCGTCTACCTGCGCCTGGTCGACGTGGGGAGTTTCGTTGTGGTCCATGATGTAATCGATTGCGGACTTGGCGGCAATGCGACCTTCAGCGTGGGAGCCAGAGGAGAACTTGTGGCTCGATGCGCCGGATGCGTCGCCGCCGGCGAACATACCCTTGATGGTCGTCATCTGCTCATAGCCCCAGAAGTACTCGTCCTTGGTCTGATCGTTCTGTAGGTCTTCGGGACCGGAGACCCACGCGCCGGACGCGCCGGAGTGGGACCCGATGAAGTAGGGATCACAGGCCATGATCTCGGAGGGCTCTTTTTCGGGCTGGACGTTCGTTGCAGCCCAGAGAATGGCCTGGGAGATCGTCATGTCCAGAAAATCCTCCCACGCTTCCGCCTCAAGCTCCTTGAGTTTCTTCTTCGCTGATTTCTCATCGGGCGCCTGCTCGGCGATCCGCTGGATCGCCTCAGCGGTCTGCATGTAGATCGGGCTCTTGCCATCCATGACATCGAGCATCATGAGCCAGTTCCGCAGGTTGGCGGGGCAAGGTTTCACCTTGCTGTAGGGTTCCCACTTATCAAGCTCCGCAACGTTCTCCTGCATGTAGTTTCCACCCTGGGCGTTGGTCGCAACCGCTTTGAAGAGCAGGAACCATGCGCCGACCGGACCGTAGGCGTCCTTGAAACGGACCGGAATGAACCGGACCTCCTGGCAGGTCATCTCGGCGCCGGCGTAAATGGTGAAAAAGGCACTCGCACCCGAATTGAAAGGCGGATACCAGGAGCGTCCGAAGCCTTCTCCAGTCGAGCGCGGCTTGAAGACATGCACTGCGCCACCCATGCCGACGAATACGGCCTTGGCCTTGAACACATATACCTTGTTTTCCCGGAGGCTGAACCCGATTGCACCTACGCACTTGTCGCCGTCCATGAGAGGATGTGACAGGTAGACGTGCTCGTAGATCTCACCGCCGGTTTCCGCCATGGCGTTCTTGGCGGCTTCGGCGACGATTACCTTGTAGGATTCGCCGTTGATCATCAGCTGCCACCGGCCCTCGTGGACGTAGTTTCCCTCCTCATCCGTCCAGATCGGGAGGCCCCATTTCTCGAAAAGGTGAACCGTACTGTCGACATGGCGTGCGATGTTGGCCACCTGATCTTCGCGTGTTATTCCCATGAGATCGTTGCGGACGTAATCGCAATAGTCCTTTAATGTGTTGTTGCCGCTGTTGAGATCCACATACTGGTTGATGGCAGAAAGACCCATCGCAACAGCACCCGAACGGTCCACTGCCCCTTTATCGACCAGTGTTACCTTCAAGCCGTGCTTGTTGGCCCAGTAAGACGCTTCCACTGCAGCGCCGCAGGCGGTCATCCCGCCGCCGCAGATCAGCAGATCAGTTTCCACCGTAATTGTTTCGAAATCAGCCATTTTTCTTTACCTCTCTATTTTACAGTTTTATTTTATAAATCGGTCAGTTCATTTGCCGTAAAAGGCAGATCCATGACACCAATCCATTCTGGTTACAAAGTCGGGACCTTGTCCATCTTCACTGGCCCCTTCTCGGTATTCAGACCGGCGGGCTCACACATCAACGTCGGGCTCTTCAGGTCGTCATCTCCCGTTTCGTAATGACCAAAAGGCTGAGCTTTGCCCTCTTCGACGCCCTTACGAATGGGGAATTTGAAGCGCTTCGGGCGGATATTTTCGTCGCGGAATTGGATAGTCCACATGATGTTATCGGTGCTGCGCATTGCTGTCGCGCTCGCGCCCATCGGGACGAAGTCCTGATATCCGCGGACCTCAATCGCCTGCGTCGGGCAGATCTTGACGCAGTTGTAACACTCCCAGCACATCTGAGGATCCTGGTTGCGGGCCTTCATTGTCTCTTTGTCCAGGACCATGAGATCGTTCGGGCAAATGTGTTGGCACGCCGTCGTATCAAGTGCCTTGCACCCGTCACATTTGTCCATAATCACATAACTTGGCATGTTTCTTCCTCCCTTCTGATAAGTTTGAGGTTTTGAAAAACGGTGAACATTTATCGCTGGCTAATCGTCCTTTCCCCGCTTTCCAGACATCTTTTGAGATTTTTATCACATTTGGAACAGCGCATTCGATATTGACTTGAAAAGGTTTTGAATCAATTAATTAAAAACTGTCTTTTACCTGCCCTTTTTGGATTTATTCAGTATTTAAGCAAAAATTGTGCCATTATTTATTATTTCAATTTCAAAACATAATTTGGCAGCTAAATCTATGCTACATTGATATTATTATATATATATTCAAACAATCCGGAGATCGAAAACAATTTATGTTAGAAGGACGCTATGCATGGGAGGTCAAACAAGAGCGGAGGGTGGTTAAAAGACCACCAAGGCCGGTGATATTACCACTTGAGATTTTATTCACGTTTTCAAAATACCCATTTGGCAGTCGAAGAAAGGTCCTGCCAAGTCGTTTAGAGATTTTATTCACGATTTTCAACCAGACGCCGGCCCACCGTTCCTATGCCCCCAACGACCACGCTTACTCCTTGAGGTGATGGATGATTTCAGACAATCCCATTGAAATATGCTCGTCACGAACCAGGACGCTTGGGGGAGCCGTCAGACGGGTGGGCGTGAAGTTCCAGATCGCCTTCACGCCGGCCGAGACCAGGCGGTCCATCAGTTTCTGGGATACATCGACCGGCGTCGTCAGAATAGCCAACCGAATCATGTGACTTTTAACGTAGGTTTTCATCCCCTTCATGGGCCTTATCGTGCAGCCTGCGATCTTTTTGCCGATCTTGTTTTTGTCATTGTCGAAGGCCGCCACAATATTCAACCCGTAAGTCGCAAAGCCAGAATAGGCCAGAAGGGCGCTTCCCAATTGTCCGGCACCCACCAGCACAGCCTCATGCTGCTGGTCGAATCCCAGAACGATTCTTATGGAACGGCAGACTTCATGAACATCAAAGCCCACTTTGCCCATTCCCTGGAGTCCGATGGCGGCAAAATCCTTTCGGATCTGCGTGGCGTCGATGTCGTGAGCTTCGGCGATCTGGGCGCTGGTGACCGTCGGGGCCGAGTTTGTGGCCGACCATTTGGACAGAAAGCGGTAATATCGCATCAACCGTTCGAGGACCAGTCTTCGGAGACGCAATTCTCCGTGGGTGGGGGACTTTCTGTTCGAGGAACTTTTTGCACCGGGTCCTTGTGAGATTTTTATCACCTTTTAACACATACAGATAAACAGATAAGAACTTGTTTTTATGAAAATATGCAGTTACCATTGCCCACGAGTTATCGATTGTCGGGAACAGGATGATCCGTCAATCGGAATTCATTTTCGATTCCATTGACTCATGAACGATTTAAACTTAATTTTCATTTTCCCGTAAATTTTGCGTCTGCAGATGCGGTTTGCTTCGTAACCACATATTGGCAAATACAGTAAGTACCAGAAAAGGGATGACAACTATGTTTACAGTTTTCCAGCCGAGAGAGTGCTGGACAGCTCCGGAACTAAATGTCGTCATGGTGACGGTTCCAAATACAAGAAAATCATTTAGGGCCTGGGCCTTTGCTTTCTCATTAAACGAATAGGTTTCGGTAAGTAAAGTGGTGGCTCCGACGAACACAAAATTCCAGCCCAGGCCAAGGGAAAACAATGAACTCCAAAAATGCTTAACAGTGGTTCCAGCGACATTCACTCCGACACATAAGGCTAGAAGTAGAACACCGGCCAACATGATATTGGCGACACCGAAGCGTCGAATTAAATGCCCGGTAAAAAAGGACGGGGCGAACATGCCAAATAAATGCCACTGAATCACAAAAGCCGTGTCCGAAAACGGATGCGCATAAGCCTGCATTGCAAGTGGTGTCGCAGTCATGATAAAATTCATAACGCTATAACCGACCATACCGCTGCTGATCGCCACCAGATAGGTACGTTGTCGGGCAATTATTGAAAGGGGGCGCCCACCCCGATCATGTGAATCCTCTGGTGCACATGGTATTCTGAGAAGAGCAGCAATTACAAATGAGAGCAGGTAGAGTAAAATCAAACTTGCATAGCTTCCTGCAAATTCCTCAGACAGTAGTTGCCGACTCCAGCAGGCTAAATTCGGTCCCGCAAAAGCTGCAATAACTCCGCCAGCCAGGACGTAAGAAATAGAGCGGCTGCGATACTCTTTGGACGCAACCTCAGCGGCTGCGAAACGATAATACTGTCCGAAACCGTTGAATATACCGATCAAAATGGTGCCAAAACAAAAGAAGCTGAAGTTTCTTTTAATAACACCACCGGTGGAGATCGCAGCTCCGGCCAAACCAAACATTGCACCAGTCATAAATCCCAATCGGCGCCCGACTCTTCCCATAAACAAGGAAGCCGGAATCGTTGTTGCCATCTGCGCTAAAAAGAATAGAGCAAAAGGCAGCGTTGCCAGGAATTTTACGCTGGCTAGTGCCTCACCGACTAAAGCAGACGACGCAAGCAACGTGGATGCGCCTATTATGAGCAGGCCTTGGCTCAATGAAAGAAGCAACACATTATGCTTCATTACCGAATTTTTTTGGTGTTGCACTTTATGTATTGCACTTCCTATATCTTCGTTTGTGTCGCAATGGTTTAAGAATAAAAATTTTTATAACTTATATAGATAGGAACTTGTTTACAAGGGGTGACTTAAACGAAAACAATATGTTTTCCTGAAATGCCCGAACTTTAAACTTTTAAGCAAAAATCATGCCATCTTGTTAGGTTTTGACAGAAAAACATCATCGAATGGTTGACTTTGTGCAAAAAATAAAATTAGATAGATAAATAGATTTTTCGAGTGTCGGCATGGAACTTGCTTACTTAAATGTTGTAACTTTGATAAAAACATATGGGATTCAATATCACCTGGCAATGAAAGCAGGTGATCCCAGCAAAAAGATGATTAAAGGATAAATACGCATCGAAACGTGGTACTCCAGACAGGAGGATATAAAAGGTGGGCAGAATTTTAGGAAAAAGAAGACAGAAAATTCAAAGGCTAACCGGAAAGATGGATCAATTCCGAGAGGCGATTTCATTTGCCGAAGCGGGACACAGGAAGCGCTAGCCCGAGTGGCACTTAAAGCAGAGCCGGAGCCCGAGATGACTATGAAACTGGTGGTGGTCGGGAGGGAAAGCGTATTTTCAGAAGATATCATCGATTATGCTATGGAAATGGCTGAAAGGATGTCATATGAAATTGTCGCGTTAAATACGGCGCCACTGTCTTGCGAAACGTTTAAATTTTTTTCATCTTCACGTAATAAAATTTGCGAAGATTTTGAACGGCTTTCCAAAAAGAACGTTCAGACGTTTCAAGAAGCAGCGGAAAAAAAAGGAATTCCGTTTACACACGTTGTCAAGTTCAGCGACTCGTATGAAGTCCTTAAAGAATTAAGAAATGAAATCGGTGAGTTTGAATTTGTCGTTTCGGAATCTGAAGATCAGGCGGCGGTTTCCAGGCCCGAAAACGGCAAAAGGACAAAAAATGAAATATTTGTGTATTCCATAATATAATCAAAAAAATTACTGTTAAAAAGTAGGATTTTTGACCATATATTTACAATTAGCCAAGATTTCTGCTTTTTTTTATGCAAAAAAAAATTGGTCGTTCATAATAGATGGAGGTTATGATGGGAGCACGGTTATACTTCGGAATTGTACTGATTTTGTTCGCATTTTTCTTGTGTTTTTGGTTCAGGAATGAAAACAGAAGAAAATAAAGGGAGCGGCATCCAAACTATCAAATAGCAGGCAACGGCAGCAGGTATCGGATGAAGGAAAGGATTACTTATAATGACACCTGAGATGATCTTAACTATGGTAGTGCTGGTTTTTATTATTACGCTTTTTGTCTTCGAATGGGTTAGGGTAGATGTCGTCGGTATTATGATGATGGTACTCCTTCCGCTGATAGGTCTTATTTCTCCCAAAGAAGCTTTCGTCGGCTTGAGCAGTAATGCGGTCTGTTCAATTATAGCCGTTATCATCATCGGGGCCGGGCTTGATAAAACCGGCGTGATGAACCAGGTCGCCGGTCCCATTATCAAGCTTGCAGGAAAAAACGAGAAGAAAATCATTGCGATAGTATCGGGAACGGTGGGGCTGATATCCAGCATGATGCAGAATATCGGTGCGGCCGCTCTTTTTTTGCCGGCCACACAGCGGATCAGCAAACGGCTGGGGATACCAGTTTCCAGAATATTGATGCCGATGGGGTTTTGTGCCATCATCGGCGGCACCATCACGCTGGTAGGTTCCAGTCCAACCATTTTGCTTAATGATTTAATGGGAGTGGGCGGAAAGAAACTGGAACCTTTTGGACTGTTTACCCAGACACCCATCGGAATCTGTCTGCTGGTAAGCGCAATTGTTTATTTTGCACTGTTCGGTAAATATGTACTGCCGACCGCCAGCGGAGAAGTCGACAAGGGGGTCACGGCCTCGCTGATTGAAGAATACAGAGGTATTGACAGCACATATGAACTCCATATTCCCTCTGATTTTGAAGGCCCGCGCTCGCTGGAAGAACTGGCCGTGAGGACCAAGTTCCTGGTAACCGTGGTGGCGGTTAACCTATCAGGCAAGAAGAACAAAATCTTTGTCCCCCGAAGTTCTGATATGATTTCGGCGGATGATGATATTGCGGTGGTTGGAAGAACGTTAAACATCCGGAAGCTGGCCGAAGAATATGGCTGGGTGATCAAAGACGGCCTGGATGTGTTTGCAGAGAGTCTTTCGAGAACCAGCGCCGGGATGGCCGAGACAATCGTTTCTCCCCGTTCTGATCTCATCGGTAAAACCATGAGCGAAATCAACTTTAAAAAGTTCTATGGGCTCAATCCGATTTTGCTGTTCAAGGAAAACAGATTGTACCACGGTGGACTCACCCATATGCGGCTGCAGATGGGTGATACCCTGCTGCTTCACGGGCAGTGGAAACGGTTTCATATACTGAGGAACCGGCCCCAGCCACGCGCGTTGACTTTCACAACACCTTTGGAGGGGGAGATCATGCGCCCACAGAAAGCGATGTTCGCCGTTTTATGGCTGGCAATCGCTTTAACACAAATTGTGTTTTTTAAAATTCAGCTTTCAGTGGCACTGATGTCCGGGGCTCTGGGAATGATCGTAACCGGTGTGCTTTCCATTGATGAAGCTTATCGGGCCGTGGACTGGATGACCGTTTTTCTTTTGGCCGGTCTTATTCCACTGGGGATCGCTTTTGAAAAAACCGGCACGGCGGCATTTATCGCCGAAAATGTTTTAGGGCTTCTCGGGCAGCCGTCACCCATTGTCCTTCTCGCAACGGTTGCCATCATGACCTCCTTTTTTACGCTGGTGATTTCCAACGTGGGGGCGACGGTCCTGCTGGTTCCGCTTTGCATGAATATGGCGATTATGGCCGGAGGCTGCCCCCGCATGGCTGCTCTTGTGGTTGGATTGTCGGCATCCAACACATTTGTTTTACCAACGCATCAGGTGAATGCACTTGTGATGCGGCCCGGAGGTTATCGTACCGTTGATTACACCAAGGCCGGGATTATCATGACCTTGATTTTTCTAACGGTGGAACTGACGGTCCTCTATT
>CAZSON010000041.1:0-16140 GCA_964608375.1 uncultured Desulfobacter sp.
ACCATTTCATTAAAATTTGTCAAGATAAACCGGGTCAAATGAAAAAAACTTCAAGGTGTAAACCGGCTGTAATCAAAATGGGGGAATCATGGTTGATATCGCAGATGTGAAAGCAAGGGAGATTCTGGATTCAAGAGGGAATCCTACGGTTGAAGTCGATGTTTTTTCTTCGTGTGGAATAATGGGTCGAGCGGCAGTCCCTTCCGGCGCTTCCACAGGCAAAAGAGAAGCGTTAGAGCTAAGGGACAAACGATCAAAACGATTTGGTGGAAAAGGGGTCATGACCGCGGTTAAAAACATAAACAGTAAAATTGCCCCGGCGGTCATCGGTATGGACGTATCTGACCAGGTGAAACTCGATCGGCTTTTGATTAAACTGGACGGCACACCCAACAAATCGACATTGGGTGCAAATGCCATCCTCGGTGTTTCAATGGCAGCGGCGAAAGCAGCCGCGTCTGCCAATGCACTGCCGCTCTATAAATATTTGGGTGGATTAAATGCGAGATATTTGCCTCTTCCGATGATGAATATCATCAACGGCGGCGCCCATGCTCCCAACAATCTTGATATACAGGAGTTTATGATTCTTCCGGTTGGCGCGGGCACCATCGCCCGAGCTGTCCGGATGGGGGCAGAGATCTTTCACAGTCTGAAAAAGATCCTCAGATCGGAAAATTTCAGTACGGCGGTAGGCGATGAGGGAGGGGTTGCGCCGAACCTTGAATCAAATGAAGAGGCGATTCAATATATTATCCGTGCCATTGAATCTGCGGGTTACAAACCGGGCAAAGAGATAGGGCTCGGTTTGGATGCGGCGGCGAGTGAGTTTTATCAAAAAGGGAAATATACCCTTCGGTCGGAAAAGAGAACCCTCAACTCAGAGAAAATGATCGACTATTATGAAAAATTAATAGATAAATATCCGATTCTTTCCATAGAAGACGGCCTTGCAGAACAGGATTGGAAGGGCTGGGAATTGATGACCGAACGGTTGGGCGGATTTGTGCAGATTGTCGGTGACGATATCTTTGTAACAAATCCCAAAATATTCAGGAAGGGGATTGAAAAAGGAATTGCAAATTCCATTCTGATCAAACTCAATCAGATCGGGACCGTTACTGAAACCCTCGACACTGTTGAAATGGCAAAACAGGCCGGCTATGCAACAGTGATATCCCACAGATCCGGGGAAACAGAAGATACCTTTATTGCAGACTTTGCGGTGGGTGTAAACGGCGGTCAGATCAAAACCGGGTCGATGTCTCGCAGTGATCGGGTTGCCAAATACAATCAACTCATCAGAATTGAAGAAGAACTCGGTGAGGGGGCTCGATTTTTAAAAGAAGTTTTGTGATGTGGATGCGCCCTTTTAGGAAAAAAACAGTCGTCAGCTTTTGGTGCCTGGTCGCCCTGATATCTCTTTCCGGCAGTGCAATAGCCTACATTCTTCCAGGTCCCTTTGTTCTGGAACTCATGATCAACCATTTTGGAAAAGCCAAACGCCTTTTGGTACATCAGACCCTAAAAATTTATCGTTCACCCCTGCAAAATGATCATGCCGAATTCGATGAAACCTTGCGGTACATTTTTTCGGACAAATTTCGTTCTGATATTCTTTCCAAAGATACGCACAGGATTCATCTTGTTTCATCCGATGGCCCTTTGACTATTATTGACGGAAAAGCCGGCGTGAGCCGAAGCAGTCGATTTGATCAGTATAAGGACATCCTTCTCTATCATTCACCCTTGATGCTTCAACAAAGGCTCTTTCTCCTGGGAGTGGATGTATCGGTTTCCAGTATAGGGCGTTTTCAAGGTAAAATTGCGTTTGTACTCGGTGCCGAATATCCGGATGAATCGGTTCCCCAGGTGTGGGTGGAAAAAGAGACGTTTATGCCGCTTCGATGGATCGTGACAGGAAAAACCGAAAGTAAAAAGGATGACCTGGAGATTCGATATGGTCAATGGTCCAAAAAAGGTAATCTTTGGTACCCGGGACACGTCGGATTTTATCAAAATGAGCTTTTGTTGCGCGAAATTGATGTAAATCAGATTGAGGTGGACCCGCATTTTTCTCAGAAACTTTTTGATATTAGGCGGCTCAGATCAATACATTCGGGGAAAACCGGATCTGAACCCGGAAGAGAGAATGGGGTGAAGGATAACGAGATAAAAAAAACTATTGAGGAATTCAAAAAAATATATGATTAGAGTATTTTTTAAAATCATCAAACCACACCGGAGCGGTTAATGTCCTCTAATACAAAATTTATTTTTGTCACCGGCGGGGTGCTTTCGTCGCTTGGAAAGGGACTGGCCTCTGCGGCGATTGGCGCTCTCCTTGAAAGTCGTGGACTTTCAGTAACCCTTCAGAAGCTTGACCCCTATATCAACGTTGATCCTGGAACCATGAACCCGTTTCAGCACGGAGAGGTCTTTGTAACAGATGACGGCGCCGAGACCGACCTGGATCTCGGACATTATGAACGGTTTACCAACGCCAAATTGGGTCAGGACAACAACTTCACCACCGGCAAGATCTATCATTCAGTCATCACCAAGGAACGGAGAGGGGAGTATCTCGGAGGGACCGTTCAGGTTATTCCGCATATCACGGATGAGATAAAAAGGTGCATAAAAGTTGCAGCCGATGGTATAGATATCGTAATTGTGGAGATCGGAGGCACCATTGGTGATATTGAAAGCCTGCCATTTCTCGAAGCGATACGTCAATTTCGAGCGGATGTTGGAAAGGAAAATGTTCTCTATATTCATCTGACGCTTGTGCCGTTTATCGCAACCGCGGGGGAAGTGAAAACCAAACCAACTCAGCACAGCGTAAAAGAGCTGCGAAGCATTGGAATTCAGCCGGACATACTCCTGTGCCGGACAGACCGATACCTGTCAAAGGATATCAAAGGCAAAATTTCACTTTTTTGCAATGTAAGTGAAGACGCTGTGATAACAGCAAAAGATGTGGATTGCATATATGAGGTTCCACTGGTTTTCCACAAAGAGGGACTCGATAACAAAATTGTAGAAATGCTTCACATATGGACCCGCGCACCCCGGCTTGAGTCCTGGGAAGCGCTGGTCAAAAAAGTGAAGAAGCCGGAATCTTCGGTTACCATTGCTATCGTTGGAAAGTATACTGATTTAACAGAATCATACAAAAGTCTTAACGAAGCCCTTTACCACGGCGGATTTGCCAGCAATTGCAGGGTGAATCTAATGTTTGTGGACTCGGAAAAAATTTTACCTGAAAATGTCGGGCAGATTCTTTCAGATGCTGATGGCATACTGGTTCCCGGGGGTTTTGGAGCACGGGGAATCGAAGGGAAAATCCTCGCGGCAACGTACGCAAGGGAAGAGAAAGTTCCCTATTTCGGCATATGCCTTGGTATGCAGGTTGCCGTTATTGAGTTTGCACGAAACATAGCCGGTTTGCCGGATGCCCACAGCTCCGAGTTTGAGGAAGGCACACCGCATCCTGTGATCTATCTGATGAATGAATGGTATGACGATAAGACACAAACTGTTCAGAAACGCGATGTAGCATCAGACAAGGGGGGGACCATGCGGTTGGGCGCCTATCCATGTCATATTAAAAAGAAAACTTTTGCCCATGAGGCGTATAAACGCGAGGATATTTCAGAGCGCCACCGCCACCGGTATGAATTTAATAACGCGTTTAAGGATCAACTCGAAGAAAAGGGGCTGATAATCAGCGGCGCTTCGCCCGACGGCGAACTCGTTGAAATCACCGAGATCAAGGACCATCCGTGGTTTCTGGGATGCCAGTTTCATCCTGAATTTAAATCACGGCCGATGGATCCTCATCCGCTGTTTCGGGATTTTATAAAGGCATCGTTGATGAACTCGCAAAAAGACCATATTGCTCTCTAAATGAACCGGAAAAAATCAGGATGAAAGATCGGCGCGTGAAACCACCTGATAAAACGCCTCTATAACGGTTTCAGGCGCTGTGAGGGTCAAACATATTTTTTCTTTGCAAATCGGTTTTTCGATCTCAAAACACGGCGCACAATCGATGGCGGGTCTTACGATTTTTACCGCCTCGCCCACAGGGCCCCACCTCTGCGGATCAGAAGGTCCGAAAACTGCTACCGTTGGAACGCCGAGAAATGCTGATAGATGACTGATGCCGGCGTCGTTGCCGATAAATCCACCGGCCCCTTTGAGCAAAGCCAAAAGTGCCGTGAGATCAAAAAGTGTGTGAACTTGCCTCTGATGATTTCCCTTTGCTATCAATTCGGCCTTTAAAAAAAAATCTGCGGGCCCGAGGATAAATTCTGGTTGCATACCGTCTGATCTGATAATTTTTTCTACTTTCATAAAATTTGAAAGCGGCCAAAGTTTATCCCTGCTCCCTGCCCCCGGATGGATCAATATCCTTTCCGAACCGCTTCGGCCGACCTCATTTTCTCCTTGGACAAACTGGGATTTAATTCCTTTGCCACCGGGTTTTGACTCCTCAAGTAATCCGCAATGAATGAGATGTTTCAAGATATGCTCTGCTACGTGGACTCGGTGATTTGCGGCCGGCCGGGGCGAAATACGGTGCACCTTTTTTTTCATGATTTCATCAATTCTGTGTTCGAGCGGGGCGGAATATGAAAAAAGAATAACCTCATCATAGGCGGAAAGGATTTCTTTTATTTTCCCGTTGCTCGATTCGGAATAAAGAGATGCAAAAACGGCTGACTCCAAAGGAAAATATTTTCGGACGAGGCCGAGGTCCCGTGCCAGTTTTCCGATCTGGTTTTGGCATATTATGTGGATAGGCCGGAAATTAGTTTTTAGCTTTATGAGGGAAGGAAAGGTGGTAATGACATCCCCCAGCGCTCCCTGGTGAATGATTAAAAGTTTTTTTTTCAATATCTGATTTTTAATGAACTTGTAAAAAGTCCATATTGCTCTCTAAATGACCATTTCCCCCCAAAATGCTCAAAATCGTTCGCAAATGACTTTTTACGAGACTGTCATTTTTGATTTATGATAAAAAACCTGCCTTAATAAACTCCCGGTTCAATCGGGCGATGTGGGTGATCGATATTTCTTTGGGGCATTCTGCTTCGCATTCCGCTTCGTTGGTACAGTTTCCAAAACCACATGCATCCATGGTTCTGACCATTTTTGCAGCGCGTGTGGCGGCCTCGATCTTCCCCTGCGGCAATAACGCCAATTGTGAAATCTTTGCACCGGTAAAAAGCATTGAGGATCCATTGGGGCAGGCAGCCACACATGCGCCGCATCCGATGCATGCCGCTGCATCCATTGCCAATTCAGCAGTTTCCCGGGATATCAAAATGTTGTTTGCTTCGGGCGCACTCCCTGTGTATACGGAGACATATCCTCCGGCACGAATAATTTGATCGAGCGCACTTCGGTCGGTCGCCAGGTCTTTTAATACCGGAAATGCCCTCGAACGCCAGGGTTCCACGACAATTGTATCTCCATCGGAAAAATGTCTCATGTGCAGCTGACAAAGAGTTGTTCCTTTTTCAGGGCCATGGGGTCGGCCGTTTACTACCGCGCCGCACATTCCGCAGATTCCTTCGCGGCAGTCATGATCAAAAACGATGGGATCTTTCCCGTTTAAAGTCAACTGTTCATTGACAACATCAAGCATCTCTAAAAATGACATGTCGGTTGAAATATGACGGGCAGGGTAGGTTTCGAGCCCACCTTTCGCGGCATGTCCCTTCTGGCGCCAAACTTTCAATGTTAGATTTATTGTCGTCGTCATTTATAGCTCCTTTGCGTTAACTCGACATTTTCGAACACCAGGGGCTCTTTGTGAAGTTCGGGATCTTTGTCTTTGTCCCTGAATTCCCATGCTGCTACATGGGCGAAGTTCACATCGTCTCGTTTGGCTTCATTATCCGATGTTTGAAAAGCCTCGTTAAAGTGACACCCGCACGATTCCCTGCGAGCCAGTGCATCTCGAATCATCAATTCTCCAAATTCCAGGAAATCTGCGACACGACCGGCCCGCTCTAAACTCTGGTTGAATTCTTTCGTTGTTCCCGGGATCATCACATTTTCCCAAAATTCCGATCGCAGGTCCTGAATCAGCGGGATGGCTTTTTTCATCCCGATGTCGTTTCGGGTCATTCCACAATACTCCCACATGATCAGGCCCAGATTCCTGTGGAAGTCATCTACCGTGCGCTTCCCCTTTCTGGAAAGGAGGGTGTCGAGACGATCGGTTACAGACCGTATTGTTTCTTTGAAAGCCGGGTGGGAGGTTGTCACCTCTTTTAACTGCGTCCCTGCAAGATATGCCCCGATTGTATGCGGTATGATGAAATAACCGTCCGCCAGTCCCTGCATAAGAGCGCTTGCCCCGAGTCGGTTTGCCCCATGGTCTGAAAAGTTACCTTCACCCAGCACAAAAAGACCGTCGATGGTGCTCATGAGGTTGTAATCCACCCACAGGCCTCCCATCGCATAGTGAACCGCAGGATAAATCATCATGGGGGTTTCATATGGATTTTCCGCGGTGATTTTTTCATACATTTGAAAAAGATTGCCATACCTTGTTTCGATGGCGGATTTTCCCTGGCTTTTGATAGCGTCTGCAAAATCTAGGTAAACCGCAAGTCCGGTTTTCCCTACGCCTAGGCCCTGGTCGCATTGGGCTTTGGCGTTGCGGGATGCCACATCCCTTGGGACAAGATTTCCAAAGCTGGGATATCTGTTTTCAAGGTAGTAATTTCTTTCAGATTCCGGTATCTGCTGCGGGGGGCGCTTGTCGCCGGGTGTTTTGGGTATCCAAACGCGACCGTCGTTTCTCAAGCTCTCGCTCATCAAGGTCAGTTTGGATTGATAGGTTCCATGTACCGGAATACAGGTCGGATGAATTTGTGTAAAACAGGGATTGGCAAAAAAGGCGCCTTTTTTATACGCCCTGAAAGCGGCGCTGACATTCGATCCCATGGCATTGGTCGATAGAAAAAAAAGGTTTGCGTACCCGCCTGTCGCCAGTACAACCGCATGGCTCACATGGCATTCAAGTTCACCGGTGATCAAATGTCTGACAACTATTCCCCGGGCCTGATTATTCACCACGATCAGATCGAGCATTTCCCGGCGCGGAAACATCTTGACTTTCCCTGCTGCCACCTGCCTCATTAATGCCCCGTAAGCTCCCAACAAAAGCTGCTGGCCGGTTTGACCTCTGGCGTAAAAAGTTCTCGAAACCTGAGCGCCACCAAAACTTCGATTCGCTAGAAGTCCCCCGTAATCCCTTGCAAATGGTACGCCTTGTGCAACACAATGATCGATGATATTATTGCTTATCTGCGCAAGGCGATAGACATTGGCTTCTCTTGCCCTGAAATCACCCCCTTTGATGGTATCATAAAAAAGCCGCCAGATACTGTCGCCATCATTTGTATAATTCTTTGCCGCGTTGATTCCTCCCTGTGCAGCAATACTGTGGGCCCGGCGAGGACTGTCCTGAATGCAAAACGTCTTAACATTGTACCCGAGTTCAGCTAGTGTGGCAGATGCGCTTGCGCCTGCCAGACCGGTTCCAACAACGATAATGTCAAATTTTTTTTTGTTGGCCGGATTGACCAACTTCATCTCAAATCGATGTCTGTCCCACTTCCCGGTGAGAGGGCCTCCGGGGATTTTTGCATTAAGCAACATATTTTTTCCTTCTAGCCGGTCAAAGACATATAGATTGGGATAGAACCAAAACCTATCCCGAGGATGATTGAAAATAGGATACTGATTACCCGGATAGCGGGCATATATTTGGGGTGGTTGGCACCGATGGTCTGAAAGGCACTCCAAAACCCATGGCGGATATGGATGGCGGTAACGAGCATAGCGGCAACATAAATTGCGATATATCCAGGTTTTGTAAATGTAATCGATACGATTTGATAAATTGTGGCGTGGGTTTTATCTGTAAAATGAAAATTTAACAGATGAAAAACAACAAAAGTTAGAAGTAAAAAGCCGGTATACGGCATAGTGGCTGATCCAATTGTGCGGCCACCTGCACGTTTATTGACAATGTACCGGACCGGTCTGGCTCTGAGATTTTGAAAAAAAAGAACGGTGCCGGTGACAACATGTATAAGAGCGAAAAATAAAAGCCCGAACTCAACAAACCTAATGATCGGACCGAGTGAATTGAGACGTTCAGAATAGGCGTTAAAACCCTCTTTCCCGCTATAAAGCAGCAAATTTCCGAAAAGATGGGTTATTAAAAATACGCAAAAACCAAGGCCGGTAAGGGCCATCATCAATTTTTTTCCTATAGAACTCCATAAAATACTTGCGGCCCACCGCATCTTTTTACTTCTCATTGATTTCTGATATAAATTGAAATTATTTTAAATTAATTTTTAAAAACCCAAATGACTTCTTTTATTCTTCTAGTGATTTCATGTAATTCTGTCAATATAATTTTTGAATCCAGCATCTATTCGTCGCAGTTTTCATCGTGCTTTTCAGGTAAAGTTTTTCCTGATGCTTATCTGCTCGACATCTCTGCACAATTTCAACCACTTTCAGAGATTTTAAGCCTTTCAGATTGCAAAATAAAAAAACCAAATTTCTTGACATCATAATAAAGATCATATAGTAAATAAAATTCTAAATCAAGTGTTTAGTTTGACAACCAGCCAATATTATTAATAAAATTTAGACGAAAACGGAGTTATTGAATGTCCCTTCAAGAGATTGACTTTTTCTACATGATCGCAAACGCAAGCCTGATGGTGCAATTTGTGCTTCTTATTCTCCTTTTTTTTTCTGTCACATCGTGGGCGATCATTATTATCAAATATCGATTTATCAGAACGGCATTTAAGGAGTCGGCGTTTTTTGCAGATTTTTTTTGGAAGAGCAGAAATTTTTCAGAAGCTTTTACAAAGGCAAAGCAGTTTCAAGGTAGCCCCATTGCAAGGCTGTTCCGAATTGGATATATGGAACTTAAAAAACTGACCCAGACAGCATCACAAGCCCATCAGTCTTCTCAGCCTTCCGGAGTGGACGTTTCGTCGATGAGCACTCGATTTGCAGGAACAGACAATATTAAACGGACACTGCACAGGGCGATTACCACAGAAACAACTCGAATGACCCAGATGATTCCCTTTCTTGCCACAACAGGGAACACAGCGCCTTTTATCGGATTGTTCGGGACCGTTTGGGGCATTATGAGCTCGTTTCACGGCATCGGCCTCAGGGGGTCAGCCAGCCTGGCTGTGGTTGCACCCGGGATTTCTGAGGCGCTGATCGCAACCGCTGCCGGGTTGGGTGTGGCGATACCTGCGGTTATCGCTTTTAATTATTTTATGCATAAAATAAGGATAATCGAATCTGAACTTCAAAGCTTTTCCGCTGATTTTTTAAATATTATTGAGCGAGATCTATTGATGCTCAGGGAGAATAAAGAATGACGTCAGGCGACAACAATGATCGGTTGATGTCTGATATAAATGTAACACCCTTTGTTGACGTGATGCTGGTTCTGTTGATTATTTTCATGGTAACCGCCCCCATGATGATCCATGGGGTAAATGTTTCCCTGCCTGAAGCGACCCTGCAACCGATTTATTCGGAAAAGGAGCACCTTCTGGTGACCATAAATACCGAGAAGGAAGTGTACATCAACGACTTTCGTGTCGAGTTTGATTTTTTACAGGAGAAACTCAGAAAGATCTTTGAAAATCGAACCGATCGAGAAGTATATCTACGAGCAGACAAAAGGGTGCCGTATGGGATGGTTGTTCAGGTGATGTCTGAGCTAAAAGCGGCGGGTGTCGAAAAACTGGGCATGGTGACTGAGCCATTTCAGCAAGATGAAAAAAATAAAGCAAAGACAGCAAAACGACTATGATTGAAAGCACCAGGGGTCATGCTTATTTTCTTTTGGGAGTGGAGAACGGGTATCGTTCGCTGTTTTTCAATGGCACCGTATCTGCCATCTGCCATATTGCTCTTTTTGTTGTGATAATATTCTTGCCAGGACCAACGCCCGCCAGAAAATTTTCACCATCGGTTGTAAATGTTAACCTTGTATCATTGCCAATGCCGAAGAAAGCACCAGGAGACAAAGCTCCGAGCGCCGTGATACCTAAGGCGCCCGTTATAATCGAAAAAGAAAAACCCATTCCTAAACTGCCGAAAAAACCGGCTATCATACCCAAGCCTGTTATTATAAAGGAAAAACAATCTGTAAAAAAAATTTCTTTAGCACCCAAGAAGAAAAAGATAAAACGCTCTCTGAAAAAAAGGACCTATAAACCTGCAAGCGTGATCAAAAATGCAATAAAACGAATCGAAAATAAAACGAAGAGGTCAAAACCCGACCCGCTTGCCAAAGCCATTGGTCGTTTAAAAAATAAAGTGGCGAAGACCGGGCCCAGGCAGGGCTCCGGAAAATCCGACGGCATCGGGATTGGCGGCAAACTGGGTCTGGAACAGATTGATATATATAAAATAGAAATTGCATCCCTGATTCAGAAAAACTGGGCCTATTCGGAACAACTGGCCGGCGGGCGTACAGGTCTGGAGGCATGGCTGGTCATTAAAATCATGAGAAATGGGCAGATAAGAGATATTTTTTTCGAGACAAAATCCGGGAATGCTTATTTTGATGACTCCGCTTACAAAGCGGTTCAGAAGTCAAACCCACTGCCACCGCTGCCCAAAGGATATTTACGCTATTTTTACAGCGTGGGCTTGCACTTTACCCCTTCAGGTTTAAGATGAAAATAAAAAAAGGAACAGGGCAACTGTTATGAGGGTCCGTCTGAGCAACATAATGTTTTTGATTATTATATCCATACTTTTCCTCAATCCGGTTTTAGGCTCGGCAAAGTATGACTATATTGATATCAACAACCCTTTTCTAAAAAAAATTCCGATTGCTGTTCCTTTTTTCAAGACCTTCTCCGGTAAGGAGGCCGAGAAAAAAATATCAAAGAGCGCATCCAGTCTCATCTCAGAAACGCTCACCTTTACCGGCTATTTTAAAGCGCTTGACCGTGGTGCTTTCCTTGAAGATCCTCAGAAATCAGGGATTGTTGCAAAACGGATCAAATTTAAAAACTGGACCGGCGTCGGTGCGGAACTTCTGGTCACCGGAGGCCTTTTGGTAAAAGAAGATATCATTGAGATGGAGCTCCGGCTGTTTGATACATTTAAAGGACGGCTGCTTGTGGGGAAAAGATATAAAGGATGGATGACGGATCAAAGAAAGATGATCCGGCGGTTTTGCAGTGAGATCGTACACAGTCTTACCGGCAACTGGGGAATTTTCAATAGTAAAATTGCATTTGTCAGCACCGGTAGCGGCAATAAAGAAATATATATCTCCGATTTTGACGGATACAATCCGAAACAGTTTACCCATAATAAGACCATTACGCTTTCGCCGGCGTGGTCATCAGACGAGAAGTGGATCGCTTACACCTCCTATGCAAGGGGTAATCCTGACATTTACGTAAAAAATTTGCAGGAAAAACGTGGCACCGTGATTTCAAAAAAAGGTTTAAATATAACCCCGGCATGGGTTCCAGGGAAATTTGAGCTTGCCGCCACGCTTTCCTTCTCAAATGATCAGGAAATTTATCTGTTGACTGGAACTGGAAAAATTATTAAGAAACTGACCAATATGAGGGGGATTGATGTGTCGCCCACATGGTCCCCTGACGGGAAGAAGATGGCATTTGTATCCAAAAGGTCCGGCACCCCGCAACTCTACATAAAAGACATCGGTTCAGGACAGGTGGATCGATTGACTTTTAGGGGGCGACACAATTCAACACCAAGCTGGTCCCCCGCGGGGGACCGCATTGCCTATACAGGTATTGAGAACGGACAAAGCAATATATTTGTGATAGGAGTTGACGGGAGTGGACCACTTCAATTAACGCATGATAAAGGAGATAATGAGTCGCCCTCCTGGTCGCCGGATGGCAGCCTCATAGCTTTTGCTTCAACGCGTGAAGGGCCATCTAAAATTTATGTTATGACTGGATTGGGAACCGATCAGAGACGTCTGCTCACTCTGAAGGGTGAACAGACAAACCCGAAATGGTCACCAGGAGTTATCAATCCTTAATATATGAAATCGAAAAGGAGGAAAAAAATGCGCAAAAAGTTATGGATAAGTTTAGCTCTGCTGCTTGTAATTCCCGGCCTGCTGTTCACCGTCTCATGTGCAAAAAAGAAAATTAAATCCGAGCCGTCCATTACCCAAACGGCGGAAGATGAAGCTGCAAAAAAGGCTGCCGAAAAGGCGAAACAGGAGGAATTGGAAAGACAACGAGCCTTGGAGGAAGAACGTTTGAAAGCGGAGGAAGAAGAAGCCAAACAACAGGAAAGAGTTGCGGCTGCCAAGGCCCAATTTGAAAATGAAGATGTCTATTTCGATTTTGATAGTTCAGCTCTTCTTCCGATGGCTCAGGCTGTTTTAGAGAAAAAGGCCGAATGGCTTCGCAACAATTCCGGCGGATCGGTGGTTATCGAAGGTCATTGTGATGAACGGGGTACTAGCGAATACAACCTTGCCCTCGGCGATAGGCGAGCAAAGAGTGTGAAAACGTTTTTAGTCGATCTCGGCGTTTCAGCGTCACGGTTAATCACGCTGAGTTACGGAGAAGAACGCCCTGCTGATTCCGGCCATAACGAAGAAGCTTGGGCAAAAAACAGACGTGCGCACTTTATCATAGAATAATTTTAGAATCCATTTTCCTGTGCTGTGCAGGTTTTACCCGAAATGGTCTGATTTTTTTTAAAAAATGAAGGCGTTTTGTCGTAGGGAATACTAAGCGGCGGCCGGGCTGCCGCTTAGCGGATCTGATCGTTCTACCGGTTTTTTCGACGAATATTTTTTTATATGACGCCTTTTTAAAATAAGGAATATCCCTGTCATGAAAAATATGGTCTTTATTTTAGCATGTACCGGCCTTCTTTTTAGCTGTGCGTCCAATCAGGATATTCTCACGCTCGATGACAATTTGATTATTCTGGAACAGCGTATTTCAAATCTTGAGAAAAAGAGTGAAAAAAGCGCCCAGAGTATTCAGCTCGAATCGCTTAAATCCCGAATGGAAAATGCCATTAAAACCGGGGAGGAAAAAGAACAAAATACCAGAAACAGGACTGCTGAAATCCGCGCTATACTCAATAAACTTAAAGATGAGATCCAAATTATCCATGGCAAACTTGCAGAAACAGAACATTTTATGAAACAGAAGATAAAACCTTTTGAACGTACAGACCAAAAGAGAGAAGATCAGATAACCAAAATGGAGGAAATTCTGACCTCACAGGGAAATAGGATCAGATCAATAGAGCAATATCTCAATATTGAACCTGACATTTCTGCTGCCAAATCGAAACGTGGTTCGGGAAAAAAGGAGAAAAGAAAGGATAAAAAGAACCTTTCTGAAAATGAAATGTACGCTCTGGCAAAACAGGCATTTGATCAAGGTGATTTTGAGACCGCGCGTGATGGGTTTCAGGAAATAATAAAAAAATATCCCAGGTCAGGATGGGTCGACAATGCTCAGTTCTGGATCGGTGACACATATTATCGGGAAAAATGGTATGAAAAAGCCATTCTTGAATACCAGAAAGTGATAGAAAATTATCCGAAAGGGAACAAAGTACCTGCTTCGCTGTTAAAGCAAGGGTTTGCTTTTTTCAACATCGGAGATAAAGCCAATGCAAGGTTGATTTTAAAGGAACTGATTAAAAAGTATCCCCAGAGTAATGAGACGAAAATAGCAATAAAAAAATTAAAGGAATTTAAATAGCCTTTATGCAAAACCGCATGAAGGGCCGATAATGATCAAGACCATCGGTATAGATCCCGGCTTATCTGAAACCGGAATTGGAATTGCCAGAGGGAATGGACAGAAAGTTGATGGCTTTTCCTTTGGCAGCATCCATACCTCAACAGAAGATTCTTTATCTACCCGCCTTAATCAAATCTTTTTGAAACTTCTTCAGATTATCAAACAAGAAAAACCGGATATCATGGTTGTGGAAGATATATTTTCGCTCAAGAAATATCCAAAATCGGGAATCACGTTGGGAAAGGTGACCGGAGTTATTCTTCTCGCCGGATGCCAGGTGGATGTAAAGGTCACCGAGATTCCGGTGCGGGAGGCAAAGAAGGCGTTGACCGGAAATGGTAATGCCAGTAAAATACAGCTAGAGAGAGCTGTCCGTCATTTTTTGAATCTAACCGATCCCATCCGACCCGATCACGCATCTGATGCGATGGCATTGGCGCTGATCGGACTGTTTCGCTATGAAAACTCTCAGACCAAAAATGCATGATGCTGAATATTGATGAATTCGCAAAAAGACTATATTGCCCTCTATATGACCATTTTGGTGCGCATGGGGTCCTTTCGCCCTTAGGAGGCATTTAAGTGATCGGTTATTTAGAAGGCAAACTTTTAAAAAAGGAGACAGACCGCGTTCTTGTCCTGGCCAATCAGATCGGTTATGAGGTCATTCTTCCTGTGATTGTGATGGAATCCTTTTGGACAAAAAATATCGGGGATAAAGTTTCCCTCTATATTTATCACCAACAAACCGAAAGGCAACCCAAGCCTGTTTTGATCGGTTTTAACCTGGAGGTCGAAAAAGAATTCTTTCAATATTTTATCTCGGTTGAGGATATCGGTCCTCTCAAAGCGGTAAAAGCGTTGAATATTCCTGTCCGCGATATTGCCAGAGCAATAGAATTAAAAGAGGTTGATCGGCTGCGACAATTGAAAGGTATCGGAAACCGGACCGCTCAAAAAATCATTGCAACACTCCACGGTAAAATGGAAAAGTTTTCATTGATTCGCAAAACAGAAAAGAAAGAAGCGACGATCGTGGAGAATTTTTCGATACAAGTACAAGATGTGCTTGTCAACCAACTCGGTTATCGGGTGGTTGAGGCCAAACGGATGATTGCAGAGGCCATGAAGCGTAACAGCACTATTTCAACCCCTGAAGAACTTTTTGAGGAGGTCTATCATGGCGAGGTATCCTAAATGACAGAGAATGAAGGGAGCAAGACCCTTGATAGAAAGGGTATTCTTTCCGAATCATGTCTTAAGGTTGACCAGGAGCATGAGATTTTGACATTACGGCCGTCCCAACTTTCCGATTACATCGGGCAGGAGGAGGTGGTTGAAACACTAAAGATTGCCATTGAAGCCGCTTTACAGAGAAAAGAACCGATTGACCATGTCCTTTTCCATGGACCGCCGGGTCTGGGAAAAACAACGCTCGCACATATCATCGCCAATGAAATGGCGGGTGATCTTACCGTAACTTCCGGACCCGCACTTGAAAAAGGGGGGGATTTAATAGGCATTTTAACCCATCTTGATGAGGGAGATGTGTTGTTCGTCGATGAGATCCATCGTACGCCGAAATCGGTGGAGGAATTTCTTTATCCTGCCATGGAGGATTTTGCTGTCGATTTTGTTTTTGATAAAGGGGTTCATGCAAGGAGCCACCGATACCGCCTGAAAGGCTTTACACTCGTGGGCGCGACCACCCGTGTTGGGCTTTTATCGGCACCGCTGCGGGACAGGTTTGGCATTTTCAGGAGTATTGATTTTTACAGCGAACACGATTTGGTGAAAATCATCCGTCGATCTGCTATGTTGCTTGAAGTAGAAATCGACGATGAAGGTGCGAATATGCTGGCGAAAAGATCTAGGGGAACACCCCGGATTGCTAATCGGCTCTTAAAACGGGTAAGGGATTACACTCAGGTTAGAGCAGACGGGGTGGTATCAAAAGAGAGTGTAGAGGAGGCACTCTCATTGGAAGGTGTTGATGAAAAAGGCCTGACCCCACTGGATCGCCGATATATCAAAACAATAATTGAGTTTTACAACGGGGGCCCGGTCGGAATTGAAGCCATCGCCGCCACCTTACAGGAAGAAGCCGATACACTGGTTGATGTCGTTGAACCCTATTTGTTAAAAATCGGGCTGATTACCCGCACATCTTCCGGGAGAAAAGCTTCAGAATCCGCTTTCAGACATCTTGGATTTCGAGTTCAGAAAAAAATGTTTTCATGAAGATTGAGGAATTCGCAAAAGGACCATATTGCTCTCTAAA
>CAZSON010000042.1:0-14796 GCA_964608375.1 uncultured Desulfobacter sp.
GTTAAATATTATTTCTTTATCATGCAAGGATGCATGTTTTTGCTGCTTTCCGCCTCATATCGCCTTAAAAACAATTTGATCCCCTTCCACATTCGCCCTGATGCGGGTTCCTTCCGTAAATGTTCCCTTTAAGATTTCAGTTGCCAGTGGATTTTCGATATACCTTTGGATGGCTCTTTTTAGCGGTCGTGCGCCGTAGATCGGATCATACCCCAATTTTGCAAGCAATGAAATTGCGCCGTCTGACAGGTCGAGCTCAATATGCTGATCAGAAAGCCGTTTGCTGAGCATTTTCATCTGTATGTTAACAATTTTAGCGATCTGTTCGGGTGTCAGATTCCGGAATATGATAATTTCATCTATCCGGTTTAAAAACTCGGGTTTAAAATGTGCCCGTAAAGCTTCCGTTATTTTTTCCTCCATCTCCAGACGATTTGTTCCTTCCATCTCCTGGATCCATTGACTCCCCACATTTGAGGTCATGATGATGATAGTATTTTTAAAATCAACGGTCCTTCCGTGTCCATCGGTCATACGGCCATCGTCTAAAATCTGCAGCAATACATTGAAAACTTCCGGATGTGCTTTTTCGATTTCATCAAACAGGATCACCGAATACGGTCGTCTTCGGACCGCTTCTGTCAGATACCCTCCTTCCTCGTAGCCAACATACCCGGGCGGAGCCCCGATCAGTCTTGAGACCGCATGTCGCTCCATATATTCTGACATATCAACCCGGATAATCGCCTGTTCGGTATCAAAAATGAATTCAGCCAACGCTTTGGCGAGTTCGGTTTTGCCGACCCCGGTCGGCCCCATGAAAATGAATGAGCCGATCGGCCGGTCCGGGTCCTGCAATCCTGATCTTGCTCGACGGACCGCATTTGAAATAGCGGATATCGCCTCGGTTTGTCCGACAACCCGAAGGGAGAGATGGTCTTCCATTTGGATCAACCTTTCCCGCTCGCCTTCGAGCATTTTTTTAACCGGAATCCCGGTCCACCTCGATACGACTTCTGCAATGTCCTCGTCGTCGACCTCCTCTTTGAGCATTTTTCGGTCTTTTTGGAGTTGGGAGAGTTTTTTGTTGGCATCTTCCAGACGATTTTGCAGCTCTACAGCCTTTCCGTACCTGATCTCGGCTACCCGGGATAAATCGCCTTCTCTTTCTGCTTGCTGTTCTTCAATCTTGATCTGCTCATATGATTCTTTGACCGATCTTATCGTTTGAATAGCATCTTTTTCACTTTGCCAGTGGACTTTCATCGAAGTCATCTCTTCCTTCATCGCCCCCAGCTCCGCTTCCAATTTTTGCAACCGCGCCTGTGAGGCAGGATCCGACTCTTTTTTCAGGGCCTCTCTTTCGATCTCCGATTGTGTAATTTTGCGCTGGATTTCATCTATCTCCGTCGGCATGCTATCAATTTCAATTCTCAGCTTTGAGGCACACTCGTCGATAAGATCGATTGCCTTATCAGGGAGAAAGCGATCGGAGATATAACGATTTGAAAGTGTTGCCGCAGCAACAATCGCTGAATCCTTGATCCTGACGCCATGATGAACCTCGTACTTTTCTTTGATTCCGCGAAGAATGGAAATGGTATCCTCTACACTCGGTTCCAGTGTCATTACCGGTTGAAATCGCCGTTCAAAAGCTGGGTCTTTTTCAATATATTTTCGATATTCATTGAGTGTAGTAGCGCCAACGCACCGAAGTGTCCCACGGGCGAGGGCTGGTTTCAGCATGTTGGACGCATCCATCGCTCCTTCAGCAGCTCCGGCACCGACCAGTGTATGCAACTCATCGATGAAAAGGATGATCTCACCCTTTGCTTTTTCAATTTCCTTTAACACCGCTTTTAACCGATCTTCAAATTCGCCCCTGTATTTAGCCCCTGCAATGAGGGCTCCCATATCCAGTGCCACAACCCGTCGGTTTTTCAGTGTTTCTGAAACATCCCCTGCGACAATGCGCTGGGCGAGACCGTCAACGATGGCTGTTTTTCCAACACCCGGCTCGCCGATGAGCACCGGGTTGTTTTTTGTCCTTCTGGAAAGCACCTGCACAATACGCCTGATTTCATCATCGCGACCGATGATCGGATCGAGTTTACCCAAACGGGCCAGATCGGTCAGATCCCGGCTGAACTTATCCAGGGCCTGGTATTTTTCTTCCGGATTCGGATCGGTTATCCGTTGAGCACCGCGAATATCGATAAGAACCTTTAAAATAGATTCTCTGGTTATTCCATATCGGTTCAGAATGCCGGCCGCTTCTCCACCGGTTTCAGCACTAATAGCCAGAAGAACATGCTCGATGCTCACATACTCATCCTTCATGTTGGAGGCTTCTAAAAATGCCGCATCGAGGACATTTTTTGTCCTCGGGGAGATATAAACATCTCTTGCTCCGCTCACTTTCGGCTGTTTTTCAAGAAAAATGGAGACCTCCTTGGAAACACTTTCCGGAGAGATGCCCAGTTTAAGGAGAATGGCTCTTGTAACTCCCTCGGGTTCCCTCAACATGACGCTGAGCAAATGTTCCGGTTCAATCTGTTGATGGGTTTGTTGTGATGCCAGACCCTGGGCATTTTGAATCAGTTCCTGTGATTTTAAAGTGAATTTATCCAGACGCATCTTGACTCCTGTAGTCTTGTTTTATCTGCATCAACCAAAATTTAAGAAATAGTATTTCTTTTCTGCGTTAAAATAAACACTTGCCCGATGATGTCAAACCGAATGAAGATTTGGATCAGAGAAGGGGGACAGAGGATTCGAATCTATTATCAGAGCTAACCTTGAGCGTCTCGTAAAAAGTCATTTGCGAACGACTTTGAGCATTTTGGGATAAAGCGTTTTGATGGGTGGTACGTTAAGAATTTCAAGCTGTTTGAGGAGGTTACGACGAGTTATGGTCATTTAGAGAGCAATATGGACTTTTTACGAGTTCATCGACCTTTTTCGCCGGATTTTAAATAGTCTTCCCATTCCATGGGAAGAAGATATTTTTTTTTGTTATTGCACGCCTTGCAGGAAGGAACCACATTCCCTTTTGTACTCCTCCCTCCCCTGGATATCGGGACGATATGATCCATGGTAAGCTGTGCGGGCGTGAAGGCCCTTTGGCAATAATGACACAGACCCTTTGCCAAACGGCGTTTCCACCATTGAGATTCCCTAAGCTCCCTCGCTTTTTGGCGTTCTCTTCTTGTATGCTCTTCATCAATATCGATTGAAAAGGAAAGAATCATCGGTAACCAAATCTCCTCAAGGCCTTCATATCCGTGCTCCAGTTTTTCTCGACTCTGACAAATAGTTTTAAAAACACCTTGCACCCTATCATTCGCTCAATTTCTATCCTGGCGGCTTCGCCGATCTTTTTAAGCTTGATTCCTTTTTTTCCAATAACAATTCCTTTCTGTGAATCTCGCTCAACATGGATGCTGGCATAAATTTTTACAAGTGATCGCTTTTTATCCTCTGAAAAAGAATCAACGGTAACTGCGCTTGCATACGGAATTTCCTGCCCGGTGAAACGGAATACTTTCTCACGCACCATTTCTGCAGCAATAAACTTTTCCGGCATATCGGTAATAAGATCTTTGGGAAAATATTGCGGACCTTTTGGCAGGGCCGCCTCCATGGCACGAAGCAATGCTTCGATCTGAGTTCCATGTTTTGCTGAAATCGGGATGATTGCTTCAAAGGAAAACTGTTTTGCCCATGCATCTATTTTGGATAAAAGAGTCGGCCTTTCAACGATGTCTATTTTATTAAAAGCAAGAACCACCGGTTTTTTTGGGTTTCTCAGCTTGTTAACCACCAGCTGTTCTGAATCCGGGTCCGGTTTTGAGGCGTCGATCATCAAAAGCGCTATATCCACATCACTCAAAACCGACAGGGCGGTTTCGACCAACCTGATATTGAACCGGTTTGAAGTACTAAAAATGCCTGGAGTATCGAGGAATATGATCTGGGATGACGGCCGCTGGACGATTCCAAGTATGCGGTTGCGGGTGGTCTGCGGTTTTTTTGAGGTGATTGAAACTTTACCGCCTAGCAGCCGGTTCAAAAGGGTTGATTTCCCCACATTGGGCGCACCGACAATGGCAACAAAACCGGATTTAAAGTCCTTCTGCTTTTCGACTTCTTCTTTTTTTCCCATTCATCCGCCTGCGATCAGATTTGTTATACCTGCCCAGACCGCATCCTTTCCCAATCGCGACTTTGCTGAAAAAAGTGTCAATTCATTTTCGCCAACCGAGAGAGATTCGGCGATAGATTTTCGATTTCTTATCCGGTTGGCCTTTGAGAGTTTGTCAGATTTTGTAATTACCAGCATCCTGGGGATATTGAAGTGACAAAGCCAATCGATAAACTGATGTTCTTCCTGTCCGGGAACGCGGCGGATGTCAAGGATCAGGATAACCGCTTTTAATGTATTTCTTGTTAGCAAATAGGTTTCGATCATCGGCCGCCATTTTTTTTTCACAGAAGCCGGAACCTTTGCATATCCATATCCTGGAAGATCAACAAATAAAAAGGACGCGTTGATTTCAAAAAAGTTAATCAGGCGGGTTCTCCCCGGGGTGGAGCTGGTCTTTACCAGGCGCTTTCGATTGAGCAGTGTATTGATCAGAGAAGATTTCCCCACATTTGAACGGCCGGAAAAGGCAATTTCCGGAAGAGTTGCGGGTGGGTATTGTGACGATTCTGCAGCACTGGTAACAAAATTGGTGGAAGTGATAATCATACCAAATCATCTTCGAAAAAGCCCTGGCAGTCTCGTAAAAAGTCCATATTGCTCTCTAAATGACCATTTTGGGGCGTTTAGACAGGTGATACTAAATTTCAAGAACTCGTCGTAACCTCCTCAAACAGCTTGAAATTCTTAACGTACCACCTATCAAAACGCTTTATCCCAAAATGCTCAAAGTCGTTCGCAAATGACTTTTTGCGAGACTGTCAAACTTGAGTAACATCTATTTCCCGAACAACGATTCCCCTTGTAGATATTCCTCTATCCGGTCCAACCCGATCTTAATTTTTTCCATGGAGTTTGCGTATGAAAATCTGAGATAACCCTCGCCGTTTTTCCCAAAATCGATTCCCGGTCCGACGCCGACATGTGCCTTTTCAAGTATATCGAAGGCAAAGCCATATGAATCGGTTGAAAAGTGTTTTGCATTTGCAAATACATAGAAGGCGCCTGTCGGTTCGACGGTAATTCCAAAGCCTATTTTTCTCAGCCGCTGGATCATGTAACGTCGACGCTCATCGTAAATCTGTATCATACGGGCGGTATCTTCGCCAGCATTTTCCAGCGCGGCCATACCCGCCATCTGAACAACCGAATTGGCTGAAATAAAAAAATTCTGATGAAGTTTTTGCAGGGGGCGGATGAACGGTTTTGGCGCTACCAGGTATCCGAGTCTTAACCCGGTCATAGCATAAAGCTTGGAAAATCCGTTGAAAACAAATGCATTATCGGTAAATTCCAAAATAGAGTGCGCCTTCCCCTCATACACCAGACCATGATAGATTTCATCTGAAATGATATGGGGCGAAAATTCGGCTATCGCTTGCATGCGATCCGCTGAAAGTAGATTTCCGGTGGGATTCGATGGAGAATTAATCAAAATACCCCGGGTTCTATTTGTAATCTTCTCCCTGATGGCTTCGGCTCTGTATTGAAACCCGTCCTCTTCATTGACCGGCACTATAACCGGCTGCCCTTCCGAAAAAATTATAAAATTGGGGTAGCAGGCATAATGCGGATCTGAGATGATGACCTGATCCCCTTTTTCGAGAAGCACGGAAAAAAGAAGAAACATGGCCGGGGAAGTTCCTGAAGTAATAACAATCTGATCCGGACTTATCGAAACACCGTAGATAGAAAAATAGTGCCTGCAAATCGCTTCCCTCAGGGACAGCATACCGAGGCTGTGGCTGTAATGCGTATGCCCATCCTCAAAGGCTTTGCAGGCAGCCTCCTTGATACACAAAGGGGTATCAAAATCCGGCTCGCCCACCTCCAGATGAATAATATCAATCCCATCACGTTCCAATTCCTGGGCCTTTTCTAGAACATCCATCACGATGAACGAGGTAATTTTTCGGGTTCGTGCTGAAATCATCACAATCTTCTTTCTATCCCAAAGCGTTTCAAGTTAAAGGTACTAAACCACTTTATTCAACGGATATTCTATGATCCCTTCTGCACCGTATTGCAAAAGCCGGGGTATAAGCTCTCTTACTTTATGGAAGTCGATCACTATCTCCACTGAAAACCAGTCGGACTGATACAGCGGGGCAACGGTCGGGGCATTGAGACTAGGGAGCAGCGATATTACCTTTTCAAGGTGCGTGTTAGGAACATTCATTTTAAGACCCACGAGTTGTTCCCCCAAAAGGGCGCCTTTTAATAGGAGTGCGATCTGCTCAATTTTTTTCCTTTTGCCCTGATCTTTCCAACTATTGTGATTCGCAATAAGCTGGGTGTTGGTCTGCATTAACTCTTCTATAATACGAAGTCCATGGGCTTTTATGGTGCTTTCTGTTTCCGTAATCTCCACAACCGCATCTGCAAGCCCGGAGCTTGCTTTCGCCTCGGTAGCACCCCATGAGAATTCAACCGTTACATCGATCTTTTGATCTGAAAAATATTTCTTTGTATACTGCACCAGCTCTGTGGCCACTTTTTTCCCCCGAAGGTCTTCCGGTTTTTGAATGGGGGATTCGAAAGGGACGGCAAGAACCCATCGCGCGGGTCGAGCGCTTACCTTGGAATAGACGAGGTCTGCAACGATTTTTACATCAGAGTTATTTTCGGCAATCCAATCCCTGCCGGTAAGCCCGGCATCCAGCGTTCCGCCTTCGACATACCGCGACATCTCCTGCGCCCTGCAGATAGCACATTCGATTTTTTCGTCGTTGATCTCCGGGTAATAGCTTCTCCCTTCGACCCGAATCGTCCAACCGGAACGTTTGAACAGCGAAATGGTGGCATTTTGCAGGCTTCCCTTTGGAATGCCCAGTTTTATTTTATTTTTCACCTATCATATACCTCCCTCCAGGTCAATTGCCGATGTTCCGACGACCTGGACCTTCTCGTCCTGCACGCTTTTGAAAAAACAGCTTCTATGACCGGTATGGCAGGCCGCCCCACCGATCTGCTCGACGATCAGCAGAACCGCATCATTATCACAATCGATTCGAATCTCTTTTACGAGCTGTATATTGCCGGAAGTTTCCCCCTTTACCCAAAGCGTTTGTCGGCTACGGCTAAAAAATGTCGCCCGGCCTGTCGAAAGGGTTGATCTCCATGCCTCTTTGTTCATAAAACCGAGCATCAGAATTTCACCGGTTTTATAATCCTGAACAATTGCAGGTAATAGACCGTTCATCTTATCAAAATCAAGTTTTATCATGCGATCAGATTCTCCGCTTTATGTTAATCGGTGTGAAATTTTTTTTGCCATTTAAATTGCAATCAATCGCTTCGAATCCGTTGAATAAACATTACTTGGGACAAAGTCAATTTTTTTAAGACTTGCATAGATCCTTGATAAGCGTAACGATCTCTGATAAAATTCCACGGTCATATGAAACCTAAAAAGAAAAGCGCCTCCCAGATCCTAAAAAAAAGAGCCCGGAATCAAAAACGGAAATATATTTCCACAATGACCCGCTGGTTCCTTTGGACTGCTGTTTTTTTGTCTGTCCTTGGCATGTTGGGGATCGCAGGTATCTATTTTTATCTCAGCAAAGATCTCCCAATAATTTCATCCCTTAAGGATTACAGTCCTCATATCATTACCACTGTCTATTCAGATGATAACAGGAAAATCGCTGAATTTTACAAAGAAAGAAGAATTGTTATTCCGATGTCCAAGATTCCAAAAACGCTGATCGATGCTTTTGTCGCTGCCGAGGATGCCAGATTTTATAAACACAAGGGAATCGATTTTCTTTCTATTTTAAGGGCTTTTTTTAAAAATATTGAAGCGGGTGCGATCGTTCAGGGAGGAAGCACTATAACCCAGCAGGTTACCAAATCGTTCTTATTAACCCCCGAAAAGAGCTATACACGAAAGATAAAAGAAGCGATCCTTGCGCATCGGATCGATCGAACATTCAGTAAAGATGAAATTCTGCTGTTATACTTAAACCAGATCTATTTAGGGCATGGCGCCTACGGCGTCGAAGCGGCTGCCGAGAATTATTTTGGAAAATCGGCCAGTGAGCTAAACTTGGCGGAATGTGCCATGCTCGCCGGCTTACCCCAGGCCCCCAGCAAATATTCTCCCTTTAAATTTCTGGAAAAGGCAAAGGAGCGCCAAATTTATGTATTAAACAGGATGGTTGCTGAAGAGTATATTAACAATATCCAGGCAACCGAGGCAATTAATGTCAAGCTCGATATAAAACCGAGACGGAACTGGTATATTGAAGAGGTCCCTTTTTATACAGAACATGTCAGACGTTATGTTGAAGAAAAATATGGTACGATCATGCTCTACAATGAGGGACTCAAGATTTATACCGCGGTAAATATCGAAATGCAAAAAATTGCGCGCACGGAAATAGAAAAAGGATTAAAAGAACTGGATAAACGACAGGGATACCGAGGCCCTTTAAACCATTTTTCACCGGAAGAAATCGAAACATTTTCAAAAAAACTTCAAATCGAGTTCGATCAGGCGCCATTAAAAAAAGGAAAAACCGTAAAAGGCGTTGTGATTGATGTAAACGACCGAAAAAATGAAATTACGGTCCGAATGGGAAATACCAATGGGATCATCGGTATTGCGGATATGAAATGGGCTAGAGCGCCAAACCCTGAAATCGCTTCCTATGAATCATCTATCAAACATGTGGGAGATGTTTTAAAGATCGGCGATGTTGTTCTAGTAAGACTTAAAGGGGAAAAAAAAGGAGCGGATATATGGACACTCTCCCTGGAGCAGGTACCGAAGGTTCAGGGGGCTCTGCTGTCTATGGAGTCGGAAACCGGCATGGTCAAGGTAATGATCGGAGGCAAGAATTTCAGAGAAAGCCAGTTTAACCGGGCGATCCAGTCAAGGCGGCAGCCTGGATCTGCTTTTAAGCCGATCATTTATTCAGCTGCCCTCGACAAGGGATATACTGCGGCAACCATGATCATCGATTCACCGATCGTATTTAAGGATGTGGAGCGTGGCTTCAGATGGAAACCCAAAAACTACAAGGAAAAATTTTACGGTCCGACCCTGCTCCGAAAAGCGCTGGCCAAGTCGCGAAATGTAGTGACAATTAAGATTTTAAAAGATATCGGGATTGACTATACTATCGATTATGCCAGAAAACTCGGCATAACTTCCAACCTGAGCAGAGATCTGTCTATTGCTCTGGGATCATCGGGTGTCTCATTGCTTGAATTGGTTAATGCCTATTCGGTTTTTGCCAATGGGGGTTTTCGCGTTGAACCTGTTTTTATAACAAAAATCGTCGATCGGAATGGAAATATTCTTGAGGAAAGCACGCCTATGCGGAAAAAAGTTATCGAGAAAAGTACCGCTTATATCGTGACAAGCCTCCTTGAAGGCGTAGTCAAGCATGGAACCGGATGGAGAGTAAGGGCGTTGGGCCGACCTGTGGCCGGTAAAACCGGCACAACAAATAATCTTTATGATGCCTGGTTTGTCGGCTATACGCCCCGTTATATCACCGGAACATGGGTCGGTTTTGATGATAAGCGGTCCCTTGGAAAAAACGAAACCGGATCGAGGGCGGCGAGCCCCATATGGCTCGGGTTTATGCAGAAAGTGGTTGCAGGCAGACCGATAAGAGTTTTTCAGGTTCCTGAAGGCATTGTCTTTTCTAAAATCGACGCTCAAACAGGCCTTCTGCCGATTCCCGGCACAAAAAAAACGATATTTGAATGTTTCAAAGAGGGAACTGCCCCCACGGAATATACCAAGCAGACAGGTGCGATTACAGAGCCGGAAGAATTTTTTAAATCAGAGATGTAAATTATATGCCAAGATACGCCTCTCTGATATCAGATGACGCCTTGATCTCCTGGGGGGTCCCTTTCGCTTTTCTGCGGGCACCATCTGTCCTGCCGTTGTTTTTATTAACCGATATCACCGCCGATCACAAAAAATTCTATGCTCCGGCCGTTACTTTGATTGACATTTATGTGGAGTTGTTTTATCACATTTCTTTTTTGTGACATTTTGCGATCAGATCCAAAATTCTTCCGATGGATGCCATCAATAAAAAGGAAAATCTTAATTTAAAGGAGAATCTATATGAGCAAAGAAAAATTCTTTTTTACATCCGAATCGGTATGTGAAGGCCATCCGGACAAGGTTGCCGATGCGATATCAGATTCGATATTGGATTTCATTATCAACGAAGATCAAAATTGTAGAGTGGCATGTGAAACACTTGTGACCACCGGAATGGCCATTGTTGCAGGTGAAATTACGACCACCTGTTATGCTGATATCCCGCAGATTGTGCGAGGTACCATCCGGGATATCGGATACCATTCATCCCAGATGGGTTTTGATTGGCAAACATGCTCTGTCATCACCAGTATTGACCGCCAATCGCCCGACATTGCTCAAGGTGTAAACACAGGTGAGGGGCTGTATAAAGACCAGGGCGCCGGCGACCAGGGCCTCATGTTCGGGTTTGCTACGGACGAAACGGCCGAGCTTATGCCGATGTCTATCACCTATGCCCATAAGCTGTGCCGCCGTCTTTCTACCGTGAGAAAGAATGGATCTTTAGATTTTTTAAGACCGGACGGCAAATCACAGGTTACCGTAGAGTATAAAAACGGAGATCCAAAACGGGTCGATACCGTTGTAATCGCCGCCCAGCACAGGCCGGATATTACCTATGAGGATTTAAAAGAAGCGATCATCGAAGAAGTGATTAAGAAGGTAATTCCAGCGGAGATGGTCGATGGGGATACCCGCTACCTTGTCAACGCCACAGGAAAATTCGTGATCGGCGGCCCAATGGGAGATTGCGGCCTTACCGGACGCAAAATTATTGTTGACACTTACGGCGGTCAGGGAAGCCATGGAGGGGGTTGTTTTTCCGGAAAAGATCCATCCAAGGTTGACCGCAGCGGATCCTACATGGCCAGGCACATCGCAAAAAATATTGTTGCAGCGGGTCTTGCTAAAAAATGTGAAATTCAGATCGCCTATGCCATCGGTGTAGCCCAACCGGTTTCAGTTATGGTAGACCTCAAGGGAACCGGTATTGTTCCCAAATCAAAAGTGGAACAGATCGTTATGGAGATTTTTGATTTAAGGCCTGCAGCCATCATTGAATATCTTGATCTTTTGAGACCTATCTATCGCAAAACTTCCGCCTATGGACATTTTGGGCGAACTGAAGCTGAATTTACGTGGGAACATACAAACAAGGCGGAAGAAATCCGCGAAAAAGCAGGTTTGTAAATAGAGATTCGAAACCTTTAACCATGATTAATGGCGTTAATTTAATGGAGATTATGACAGAATGAAAAATGATATCAAGGATATAAAACTATCAAATGAGGGTGTACGACGTATAGAATGGGCCAATCAGAGCATGCCGGTATTAAATCGAATCCGTGACAGATTTAAAAAAGAAAAACCCTTGAAAGGAATTCGAATCGGCGCCTGTCTTCATGTCACCACTGAAACCGCTTCTCTGATGCAAACACTAAAGGCCGGTGGCGCTAAAGTTTTTCTTTGCGCATCCAATCCGTTAAGCACCCAGGATGATGTTGCTGCATCGTTGGTAAAAAACAGTCAAATACCCGTTTTCGCCATAAATGGAGAAAACAACAAAACATACTACAAACATATCCATGCGGTTCTGGATGCCGGTCCTCATTACACGATGGACGACGGAGCCGATCTGGTTTCTATCCTCCATTCAGAGCGCAATGACTTGATCAAAGATATTCGGGGCGGAACAGAAGAGACCACCACCGGTATTATACGATTGAAAAGCATGGCAAGAGAAGGGGTTTTGCAGTACCCGATCATTGCGGTAAATGACGCCCAGACCAAACACTTTTTTGACAATCGTTATGGCACGGGACAAAGCACGCTCGACGGCATCATCCGGTCGACAAACCGTCTTTTAGCAGGGTCTAGATTTGTTGTTTGTGGATATGGCTGGTGTGGAAGAGGCCTTGCGATGAGAGCCCGTGGAATGGGGGCCAATGTGATTGTCACCGAGGTGGATCCGCTGGCTGCACTCGAAGCGGTCATGGACGGGTTTACCCTGATGCCGATACGGAAAGCCGCGGGGATTGGAGATTTTTTCTGTACGGTCACCGGAAATATCAAGGTTATTCGGAAAGATCACTTTATGCTCATGAAAGATGGCGCCATTATATGCAATTCCGGCCATTTTAACGTTGAGCTCGATCTTGATGGGTTAAGAGAAATCACCACCACCATAAAAACCCTCCGGCCCCATGTTCAGGAACACGTTCTGAAAAATGGACGGCGGCTGAATGTTCTCGCTGAAGGACGGTTAATAAACCTTGCTTCAGCCGAGGGCCATCCTTCGAGCGTAATGGACATGAGTTTTGCGAATCAGGCACTCAGCATCGAATACATGGTCAAACGAAAAAGCCCGTTGGCAAAGGATGTTTATCCGGTGCCTGAAAAAATAGATGCGCAAATTGCCAAAGAAAAACTGGCGGGCATTGGGATTACAATTGATAAGCTGACGGGAGAACAAAAAAAATATTTGGCTTCCTGGGACCTGGGTACATGATCTTCCCGATTGGAAGGCGGATTACAGCCGGATTGGCGAAGAGGCTAATCCGGCATTGTTCTTTTGATTGTTTGTATCGCTTCATATTCACGGTCCGCTTCTTCGACAAACCCGTTGTCAATTTCAAATACCCGAACAAACTGTTTCAGGGCCTTGTTATAGTGAGCTGAAATTTTATAGGCCACCCCCATGTAATAATAGGGTGCCGGTGAGCTGACATCGAGTTTTTTTGCACTCAAAAAAGCATCTTCTACCAATTTCAGCCAATTTTTTTCCATCTTCTCGCGGCCTATAATATAGAGTCTCATATATCCAACCTGTGTGGCCACCTTTTGTTCGGTGGCTCTGGCCAATCGATCGGCCTCTCTGATGGAATTCAGCCCTTTTTCATACTGACCTTTATGGCCATATACCAGTCCCATTCCCACATAGGGAGATGATAATTTTGGATCGAGTTCATTTGCCCTGCTGAATTCCCGAAAAGCGGCTTCAAACTTGTCCAGCTTCAGCAATTTCATACCGTTGTAAACGTGATGAACCGGTGTATCGAGTCTGGTCTTCGGTATAAGCAGCTTTGGACCGCATGCGGTAAAGACAAACGCACCCACCACCGCCACGGCAAAATACTTTATTCTAAATGCCATGATTCCCCCATATCGAATTAAAAGCCCCCGGCATTCAGGCCTAAAAAACCTTTTCCCTTACGGGGAGTCTGTTCATTTTCAGGGTTTTCCCACTTCCTCTATTCACTGGTCTACCACGATCATCACACGGCATTTTTTCAAAAAAGAGAGATGTTCCGAGGAACTCCTGAGCTTTGAGGCATCTGCGTTGCTGATGACGATCACCGCTGACCCAGCGCCGATTGTCCTCAATCCCTTTACAATTAGCGGCTTATCCGTCACCCGTTGATTGCTTTGGGCAAAGGCCATATCTGTTGTATACCCCCCAATTCCATGCTGAACAGCACATTCGCGGCTGGCAAATGCGGACCCATAGACCTCCTTCTGGTTTTCATCTACGATTCGGAGGGTCATAGCCGGATGTGCACCAATCTTTCTGGCATCTACGATCAGTCCTGTAAAAGGGGAATGTTTCCCTTCGGTAGGCGCCATGGTCTTAATCGATCCAATCTGTTGGATAGTTTGCGGAAGAATAAGTTGAGAAAAACCGCCCAACAGACTCACCTCCATTATAACCTCCACCGTCCCATCTGACAAGTAATTTTGCTTTATCACATCGGCATCCTTAATCAGGCTCTCTATTTTGTTTAAGATAACATCGCTTTCATCGGCATAATCGCGGATAACAGAGGTGGAATCTATCCTTATATGCTCTACAACTTCGAGGATTCTATGAATCGCATTCTGTTTTGCGGCGGCAAGTGCCTCTTCGGTTTTATTGTTTTTGTCCTTTTCATTCGGCGTGCCGACCCCTTTGGTTTGAACCACCAATCTGGACCAGTTTATACTGCCGGCTTCCAGCCTTTCTACAAATTCGTGCTTTTCACCGCAATAACCGGACATCGCCGCAAATGCAATCCAGATAAAGGTCCAGAATAAAATTGTCAGGCGGTAATGCAAAATCCCTCCTATTTTGCGACCGGCTTTTTGTTTGATCTAAATTCTTTAAAGTTCCGACCGAACCAAATTTCCCAACTTCCTAATAAAATGTCAACCAATTTCATTTTTTCCAACCGGCTGTGACTGAACGGAACTCGAGCGCAGCTTGACATTCAGGTTGAATTTTGCTCTAAATTGTCATCGCAATGAGGTTTCGGGGAATCAGGACTGTTCATTAGATGTAACTATTCAGGGGGTGGTCGTTTCGCCGTAACGATATTGTTGGAGTCGCTTCGTATTTTCAGTGATTTAGCAGTGGGGGAGACCGCAGCCATCGGCGTGCCGCGCGACGACGATCCGGATAACGAGTTCGTAAAGGCCTTTGTGGTTATCAAGGAGGGAGAGAGTGTAACCGGTATGAAATCGAACTTTTCCAAAAGCATTCGATAAA
>CAZSON010000042.1:14896-15973 GCA_964608375.1 uncultured Desulfobacter sp.
GAGGGAGAGAGTGTAACCGGTATGAAATCGAACTTTTCCAAAAGCATTCGATAAATAACATTGCAAGCCCAAGGAGCAGAAAAGATGTTTAAAACGTTTTTTCTTTGTGTTTTTTGTTCGATCCTCTTTCTGATTTCCGGATGTGTACCCAAATCCCAGTATTTGGAGCTAGAAGATGAATTTTATATCTCCCAGCAACAGTTAGAGCAGCGAAAGAGAAAACTGGAGACTCTAAGTGAAAAGTTTCGTCATTTAGAAGAAACCAGAAAAAAATGCGATGAACTCATGTTAGATTTTCGTGCCAAAAACAGACTTCTGATCGATCGAAATGCCCGGCTTATTCGAAAGATCAAGATTCTTGAACGTATCATCTCAATGAAGCATCCAAAGGACGGGTTTGAATTGAAATGGTAAAAAATTCCAGAGCGTTTGCCCCTTGATTCATTCTCCAAGGAGCATTAAGTTACTCAATACCGGTATCAAAAAATACCATTTGGCTCAATTTGCAAAGAAACTTTCCTGAATGAAATACTTTTGAGGAAAACCGATGGAAGAAAATCATCTGTTAAAGGGGAAAAGAATTCTCATTGTCGATGACGAACCCGATATTTTGGAGACCCTTGCGGATCTATTGCCCATTTGTGAGGTGAAAACAGCTTCTACTTTTGATCAGGCCAAGACCCTCCTCGAAAGCCAATATTTTGATATCGCGATTCTGGACATCATGGGGGTTGAGGGATACGAATTATTAAAGATCTGCAACGAGAAAAAGGTGATCGGTGTGATGCTGACCGCCTACGCTGTTACACCTGAAAATATAAAAATGTCATATGATGAAGGCGCTGCATCGTTTGTACCCAAAGAAGAGATGACCCGTATCACTACATTTTTAAATGATATTTTGGAAGCCGAGGAAAAGGGAAAAAACTTCTGGTGGAGATGGTTTGACAGGCTGGCGGACTATTGTGAGAAAAAATTTGGGCCTGATTGGCAAAATGATCATGGATTTAAGGTTCGTTAAAACGCTTCGCATCTCCCCAATCTTTTGGAGCACCGGGTAGGGATCTTCTTAAAATG
>CAZSON010000043.1:0-15932 GCA_964608375.1 uncultured Desulfobacter sp.
GGTTCAGAGGGCCAGATTTTTGATACTGAATAAATCAATACCCGTTATATTTCTCTTGGGAACCAATAGACCCCTTCTCTCAAGATGCCGACCGGCACACTGGCACCGGCCGCAATGGAAACAGGGAGATTGCCGATTTCACGCCTGGACAGAGAGGTCCTGAGTTCTTCCCCGGACGCGTACATGAGATCCAGCTCAACGTGCCCGTTCATAGAGTTCATTGCAGCAAGCCTCATTTCCCCTTTCCATGCATATCGATTCTCTCTTTTTTCAGGAAAAACCTCAACACACCATCCCGGAACCGAGAAATAGACCGCTCCTGCAGTTTCATCAGCCTCCCGTGAATGGTATTTTACAATGTCCAACGCCCCCAGGCCCGACTCGCATTCTTTCCCTTCTTTTGTCCCCAAAATGAAATTTTCTATCCCGAGCAATTCCGCAACCGTGCGATTTTGGGGCCGTCTTAAGACAATTTCCGGTCTGTCTTCCTGCAGGATGCTCCCATCCTTCATGACGACCAGCTGATCGGCAAGAAAGAAGGCCTCCGACAGATCGTGCGTGATGTGAAAGATCGTTACCCCAAGTTCCCTGTGGATCCTCTTCAGCTCACGCCTGAGGCGGCTCCGGGTGAAACGATCCAGGGCGCTCAAGGGCTCATCCAGGAGGAGTACGTAAGGCTTCAGGACAAGGGCACGGGCCAGGGCCACCCGTTGTTGCTCGCCGCCCGAGAGCCGGCCTGGTCGCCGTTTCAACAGGTGGCCGATTTCCAGAAACCCGGCCATCTCTTCTACGGTTTTTTTGATCTCTCCGCGGGCCTTTTTCTTCAGGCGCAATCCGAATGCAATATTGTCCTGAACGGTGAGATGGGGAAAGAGCGCGTAATCCTGGTAGACCACACCAAGGTGTCGTTTTTCAGGTGGCCAACGGCTGGCGTCTTTTCCATTGATCCATGTCCTTCCCCCTGTGGGCCGGTGTAACCCTGCAATGGTCTCGAGAAGAACCGTTTTTCCGGTACCCGTGGGACCCAGAAGCGCAAGATACGCGCCCGACTCGACGTGCAGGGAAATATTCCTGAGACGAAACGCACCGAGCTTAACATCAATATTTTCAAGCCGAAGCACTTACGCCTCCCTGGGCTGCGTGGCAAGCCATCGAAGCAGGGAAAAAATGATGAGACATATCAAAATCAGAACCACAGCCACCGGTCTCGCATATTTGAGACCGTAGGACTGGAATCGCTCCCAGATAAGAATCGACGCCGTCATCGGATGGTAGGCCAGAACGATGACAGCGCCAAATTCGGAAATGCCCCTTGCCCACATCATGATCGCGCCGGAAAGAATGGGGCGCCACGTGAGGAGCAGACTGACCTTGAAAAAGGATCTCCAGGGGGTTGCCCCGAGGGTTCGTGCCACCCGTTCAAGCCTCGGATCGACGGCCACAAAACCGTCCCTGGCCGCATTGACCAGGAATGGAAATGAAACAAAGGCCATGGCCAGGCTGATTCCCGCCTCTGTTCCCACAAAACCGATACCCAGCTTTTCAAAGGCCTTGCCCAGGAAAAACTGACGGCCATAAACCATAAGAAGAGCAATACCGGCGGCCGTATGGGGAATCATAACGGGGAGGTCGATCACCCCCTGGACAAGGCTTTTGCCGGGGAATTTCCAGCGTGCCAGGATATAGGCCATCGGAATGCCGAAGAGGGCGCAGATCAGCGTGGCCCACAACGCCGAACGAAGGGTCAAGAGAATAGAATAATAGACCTCGGGTTCTGAAATCGTGGACTTTAAGATCTCGGGATCCGCAGCAAACATCATCCTGGCCAGGGGGATAACGATCATCAGGATAAGAAGGGTACTCAGGCACCATATGACGGCTTTGAAATTTCTCATTCAGTCTTCCTTTTCCGGCGTGCCCGTTTACCCATTCAGATAACGCGACTACTCGAGCACTTGGCCACTCGATTATTCCACAAATGGCCGCAATTCTGCGGGCAGTTGAGTGACGTCACCCGTTGCCTTGGCCACATGGAGAGGTTCCTGCCCATTACGCCTCATGATGTCATGCCCCTCGGGTCCAAGCAGAAATGAAATGAATTGAACGGCTCTCTTCCGATGGGGCGCATTCTTTGCAATGGTGATCCCGTAAACCATCGGCTTGCCATTCTTCATAATGAAGGATCCCGGCGTTTTTCCCGTGATCCTGATGCCGGCCTGTTTGTAGAATCGTGCATATTCGGAAGAAGCCAGGTTGATGTTGACCGGTAGACTTACAAAAGGCATGTTATGCTGCATGGACACGGATTTGTAGATAAAAAGATAATCGAGTTCTCCGGCCTCCAGGAGGGCAATCAGGTCGGTCTCCTTGGGTCTCACGTTCCGCAGGGGTCGCCCGGATCTCAGCTTTGCATAGAGCCCGGGCACCTTGTAGTATTTCTCCGCCAGCTGCCAGACAAGCTGGCTCCTGTACCCGCAGGGGTCGCTGTTGGGGTCGGAATGGCCGTATTCCACGCCTTTTCGCAAGAGAATGCGGTACCAGTTTTGCCCGTTGATCTCCTTTGCATATTTTGAATTCGGCCTGTACATAATGGCCATTTCGTTGGTGGCAAAGGAGATATTCCAGGATGCATATTTGGGAATCAGCAGGTTTTCAATCACCGTATAGTCCGCAGATGCCACGATGTCGCCGAGCCGGCCCAGGTCACTGATCTTTCTGGCGCTCGTCCGCGAACCGGCCGCCTCCCGCGACACCTCCACACCTGAATAATGGCGGTTGAACGCCTTGACCATCTCCCTGAAAGGAATGGAAAGGGACCCGGCGTGAAATATGATGAGCTTTTCACCGGCCTGGGCATGCAAGGGAAATACAAAAAAAGGCACGCAAACCATATTGAACAATAGGACAATCCCCACTTTTTTCAAGAAATCTTTGATCATTCTGTTTTTTACTCCTTTTCTTCTTTTTCCCGTGGAAAGATCATCTTTCCGCGGGAGCTCAGATCATATCCTTTAAGGTCTTCCACCTGTCCATGAAACACCTCTTCCTGCAGGAAACTTAGAAAAAGCTGCACACCCCGGTCAAAAAACCGTTCCTTTGAAATGAGAAAATCGAAACGCTCCCAGCGCCACGGGATAAAGTCCAGGTTGAGCATGCCTGCAACAGCTCTCACCCCCGGGCCGCCGTCTGCTCTGCCCGCAAGAATTTCCAGGCCCACATCGAAATGACGGGATACCTCATGCTGGTATCCCTCCAGTCTGCCGCCGTCAATTCCGGCCTTCTTAAGTTCCCTTTCAAAAAGCAGACGTGTTCCGGTTCCCTCGGGTCGGTTGACGATACGAATATCGGCCCCGACCAGGTCTGCGACACTATCGATACCTTTCGGATTTCCCCTTTGGATGAGAAGGCCCTGTTCACGTCGACAAAAATTGACCACAACAGGCATCTGATCCAGTTCCTGGCTCGCAAAACCGAAATTGTATTCCTGCTCATTTTTCTGGAGCAGGTGGCTGGATGCCAGATGGCAGAGATTTCGTCTCAGGGCCCTTATTCCCCCCATGCTTCCCAGGTTGCCGAAAACAGCCAGTTGATCCGGGTATTGCCTGTTGAAAAGGGAAATTGTCCTGTCGAGAAGGATATCATTGCTCCCTGCGACAATCAGCAGCCCGTGATAGGGAGGCAGGGGGTGTGAAGGCCTTGGGAAATTGATCGTCTGGTTCTCCAGCCACTGCTCCACCAGATTTCTGGGGAAAAGCCACTTTCCCGTAGCCTTGGTTGCAGGAAGCCCTTTCCCGGAGATCAGCGAATAGACCATCTTTTCATTGACATCCAGGAATCGGGCCACTTCACGCGTGTTCATTAAGCGCTTTTCGTCCACCGGCCATTGTCCTCACTCTCTTCGGGTTTCTCCGACATCTCAACCACTATGCCCTGCACTTTACAAATTGGTCATTCTTTATATGTTTATCCCCTTTTAATGTCAATATATATATTTTGGTATGCTAAATATATTTCTTATAATTACCTATTCAAACTATTAATAACATATTTTATCCTTTCTCCTATTCACAAGCCGAGTCTTACCCCCCTGATGCCGATTCGTTTATTATCACTCTATTCAGTGGAAGGCGTGGTCGAAACACGTGGGGCTCGGAGAGAAAGAATGTCGAAATTTATTGACTGAATACTGCGTGGCCGTGCTTTTTCCGGTATCGAGAACGCCACTCTACGGTTTTCCGAATGCCCGGGATGCAAGGGTGCGGTTTCGGGGTTTAAACGAGTTGTCAGCTATCTCTTTTTGAATCACCTGCTGAAAGAGCCTGAACATCTTTATTTCCTGGGGCTCATCGCGGTAAAAGGTATCCCAGGCATAATAAAACAGTTCCTGCAGTTTTTCCGGCGACATATGCTTCGGATAGTACACAACTTTGTCCGCCGAGTAATCGTCCCATTGATATGAAAAAATTCTTTTCTGCCGGTTCAGGTCATTGAAAGCTTTTGTATGCGGGAAAGGGGTCAACACGGTAAATTCCGCCAGATCCAGCTCGATTTCCAGCAAAAAGTCGATCAATCGCTTAATATCGTCTTCGGTGTGCCGGTCCAGCCCAAGAAGAACCGTTCCCTCGACCCCGATACCGTAATCATGGTATCGTTTAACCCTGTCGCTGATGTAATCGGAGGTATCAAAAACAGCCTGATACACATACCATGCCCCGGCCTGAGCTGCCAGATCGAGCACTTCCGGTTTATCCTCAATCGGATGGCTGCACCATTTTTTCTTAAGCGGTATCATTTCCTGAAACAACGCCTTTTCCCAGCCGGTATCCTGGGCCAGGGAATTGTCCACGAGAAATAGACGGTTATTGTCAATACCTGCCATCTCTTCGACGACTTTATCAATGGGGCGCGGCCTGAACTGCCGCCCACCGAGATAAGTTACAGCGCAAGGGTAACAGTGAAATCGGCATCCACGCGATGCGTGGACCAGATCAACCATCTGAATGCCTCTATAATTATAGAGGTCTTTTTTTAAAATGTCCCGCCGCGCGGCGCCGATCATTTCAATCGGAGGCCTGTCCTCCAGATAATTATATACTTTTTGCAGCTCCCCGTTTTTAAAGTCTCTCAGGACCCGATCCATCCTACCCTCGGCTTCACCGATAAAAATGGAGTCCGCATGGTTCATGGTCTCTTCGGCGTGCAACATGGTGCCGATGCCGCCACAGATTACCTTGACCCCTTTTTGGCGGTATATGTCGGCAATTTCCCAGCCGCGTTTGACCTGTGCGGTAAGCATCTGGGATATGCCGACGAAATCGACCGAATCATCAAAATTGACCGGTTCCAGATTTTCATCGATAAATTCCACCTCGACGTCATCGGGCAGTGCGGCGGCAAATACAACCGGACCGTGAGGGGGCAGGTGGAATTCGGTTTGTCTCTCAAGTTTCGGCCATTTTGGATATATGAGTCTGAATTTCATCAACGCCTCTGAACCTAGCAGATCGGGTTTATGGTATTTTGTTAAACAAGGCCTCTTTCAATGGCGGATTGAGAATCACCTTTTTAAATTCGAGCCGCGTAAAGGTATTCTCTCCTTCATAGATGGTGACCGACTTGATAATGCCGGGACGATCTGAAAGTCTGATTTCAATCTGATTAATCATTCGCGCCGTACTTTTTTCCTTAGGGCTGAGCACGATCATGCGGCCGGGCGCCAGTCGTGCGTTAAACGCCCTGTTCTCATCAAACCGTCCTTCGATCCACCGGGTAATTTCCTGAAGCATCATCTGCATAAACGGCAGATTGCCACCGTCCTCCTCATCGATTGTGCCATTTTTCTCGATATACCGTGTGGTTTTGCCCAGGTGCATCAGCACAATACTTTTCACCGGGGATCTGTATTCCCAGCGAAGCGAATCGGGTGATCGAAAATAGAAAACACCTTTGGACACAAGGGGGCGAAAAAGGATTTTCATATGCTTTTCCTGGATAAACTCGGCGCGAATCGTTGCGATTTTGCCGGCAGGCATTCGAATGCTGTCCAGGGTATCGGCCCAGCCGGTGCACAGGCAAGCGGCTCCTAACAGGAGAGCGTATAGGTATATGCGGTATTTTTTTGATTTCTGCATGCCGATGGTGTTGTTAAGATTGATGAACTCGTAAAAAGACCATATTGCTCTCTAAAACATCCCCCCGTTTACCGAGATAACCTGGGCGGTGATATAGGATGCATCTTCAGAACATAGGAACCTGACCACTTTTGCCACCTCCTCCGGTCGCCCAACCCTTGCCATCGGGATCATCGATTTGATATTTTTCATCGGGGCATCCTTTATCATAGCGGTATCGATCAGCCCGGGAGCCACCACATTAACCCGAATCCCCAATCGGCCGACTTCAGATGCAACCACACGGCTGGCGCCGATTAGACCCGCCTTGGCTGCCGAGTAATTGGCCTGGCCCCTGTTTCCAAAGAAAGCGGCAACCGACGCGATCGATACGATCGCTCCCTGTTTTTGCACGATCATTTTTTCAAGCACAGGCTTTGTAACATTGTAAAACCCTTTCAGGCTTGTGTCGATGACTGCGTTCCAATCTTTAATCGGCATCAGGATAAAAAGATTGTCGGCCGTAATCCCGGCATTGTTGACCAAAACGTCGATCGATTCAAAACCTTTTATGATCCCATCGATGGCGTGTTCGGTTTCCCGGGAATTTGATACATCAAATTGTATGATGTTGCCATCGGCCCCTTCACGCCTTACCATATCAAGGGTTTTAACTGCTCCTTTTTCATCAGACCTGTAGTTGACGAGAATATGGTATCGGTATTTTGCAAGTTCAACACAGATCGCACGGCCAATTCCCCTGCTTGCGCCGGTAACAACCGCAACCTTTCCCCCATTGTTTTTATTCATCGAAATCCATCCCCATTAAGCCAAAAATCTTCACCTTTTATTCTGAATCGTTTTGAATCAGCTGCAACTGAATCTCACCCATAATGTTGGAACCTACTTTGGATATGCCCAAAATTTCCCGATAACTTTCATACTCAAATTGATTTTCAGCGCATGTTATGATCCGGGAATTTAATGAAACCGTTTCAAAAAAAAAACGCGCCTGTTTTATCCCGACCAGCCAACCTTCTTTTTCAGAATCTCTGCCCTTTTTTTGAATCCTGGCCCATCCATTGGCAATTCCGGCTGTTTGAGCAGCAAGCTCAATCAGAACGAGCGGATTGACGGCTTTTCCATCAAATAAAGGCCACCGTTCGGTAACGGTAGCGCCTGTTACGGCCTTTTTGCCATCCACATCGATAATTTCGTCTATAAGCAACATTCGGCCCCGATGGGGCAAAAGATCCTCAATGCTGATGTTGGTCCGGATCATAGTCTTTGTATCTTTTTGGACTTCTGATCTAAAAACTGTTGAAATAAATGTCACAAAAGTATATTTGTAAAAGACTTAACTATCAATTTTCAAATACTATATTTTAGGATTATTGTAAAGGAGTATGGATTGCACTAATCTCACTTCTCGCCTGTAGCGAATACTATTAAAAACCGATATAAACCATTCGTTGTCAATGAATCCAATGGAAAAGCTGCTGAATGAACTTAAAATCAAGATTGTTGAAATTCTAAATCTGATCGATGTTCACCCCGATGATATTAAGGAAGATGCCCAACTGGTCGGAGGGGACCTTGAAATCGATTCGATCGATGTACTTGAATTGGTCATCATGATTGAAAAGGATTACGGCCTCAAAATCGATAACCGGGATCTCGGAGTTAAAATATTTGCGACCCTGAGAAGCTTGGCCGGATATATTTATGAAAACGCGCCGGAGTTGTCTAATTGACCGATGTGCAGATTTACATTTGTGGAATGGGAATTATCAGTTCCCTGGGGCGCGGAGTCACACAAACAAAATATGCCCTCCAAAAAGGCCGGTCTGGTATTGGGCCGTTAACGCTTTTTTCAACAGCGGCCAACCCGCCCTTTCCGGTCGGGGAAATCCCCGGCTCGATCGATAGCGGATCCCTGCCCCGCACCCACCAGCTCGCCTGCATAGCCGCCGAACAGGCGATGGTCAAATGCGAGTATTCACCGGATGCAGTCGTAATGGGAGTTACAACCGGTGGTATTTTGACCACTGAAATGCATCTGCAAAAAAAAGACTATAGCCCCGAACTGTACAGATATCATGCGGTCGGATCGGTTGGCGAGGAAATTGCCCGCCGATACCGATGCCCTGGACCGGTGATTACGGTTTCAACCGCCTGCTCTTCCGGAACCGTAGCTATAAAAATAGCGATCGAAATGCTGCGGACCGGTCTTTTCAGGCGGGTTCTGGCCGGAGGAGCGGATTCTCTGTGCCGTCTGACCTATTACGGATTTAACTCCCTGCAGCTTATCGATCCTGAAGGCGCCCGACCGCTGGATGAAAATCGACGGGGAATGTCTGTGGCCGAAGGTGCGGCGATGTTGCTGCTCGCTGCCGATCAGCCGGACAACGCCGTCGCAGAGGTCCTCGGGGCTGGATTGTCGTGTGATGCCTACCATTGCACCACACCCGATCCACAGGGTAAGGGTGCGCTGGCCGCCATGCAAGCCGCAATAGCGGATGCAGGAATTCCCATTTCCGCCATCGATTATATCAACCTTCATGGCACCGGTACAGCGGATAACGATCTTTCCGAGGCCCATGCCATCAATAGACTTTTTCCCGCGCAAAAACCTTTATTGTCATCCGTCAAGGGCGCTTTTGGACATTCGCTTGCAGCTTCCGGCGCCATTGAGGCCGTGGTTTCAGCTATCACTGTTTCCAGCCATCTGGTTCCTGCAAATATAGGTTGCCGTTTTCCGGACCCCGATTTAAAGTTGGAGCCGGTGATGCAACCCGCAAATGTGCCGGTTAATTGCGTTTTATCAAATTCATTTGGTTTTGGAGGAAATAACGCTGCGGTCATCATCGGCACCCCTGATAAATTTGATTGTTCCATATCTTCAGCAAAAATCGAGCCGCTGGCGATCCTCGGGTGCGCCTCCTTGACCGGGGCCGGAACAACGGAAGCGACGATGGCAAATTTTTCAACCGGCACACCCTGTAAAGGAATACTTTCTGTTGAGAAAATATCAAAAAATCTTTCTCCTCGAACTGTCCGGCGACTTAAGCGTCTACCCCGAATGGCATTGTCTCTGGCTCTTGCATCTTATGATAATTCAAATAGAAAAGAGACGCCTTCATCGGTTTTTTTGGGAACCGGTTGGGGGGCGCAATCGGAAACCTATGATTTTTTAACCGGTCTTTTTGAAACCGATGAACGATTTCCGAGCCCTACCGATTTTGTCGCTTCGGTCCATAATGCACCCGGCGGCCAGATTGCCCTGCAGTTTCAATCAACAGGCCCTAATATCACGACCAGTGGCGGAAATTATTCATTTGAACAGGCTTTATTGTCAGCCCATCTTCTTTCTGGGGGTATCGGCGAGCGCTTTTTGGTCATGGGGGTGGATGAATCACATCCGGTGGTGTCACACCTGTTTGACAGATCGGTTTTGGCAGACGATATCCTTTCAGATGGCGGAGGATCATTTTGTTTAATTCGGGCGAGCAACCGGTCCGACTTATATATCAAACTTGCATTCTACGAAAATACCGAAAACAATCCCGGGGTGATCTCATCGTTGATCGGACAACTGGGAGGGCCGGGGAAAATAAGAACTTCTTATGGCATTCTAATGGTAGGAATCCCCGGGGGGGACCGCAGGGAAGGAGAAAAACAACTTCGGACATTTCTTTCATTATCAGGCTTTAAGAATCCGTTGATTGATTATCGAAAACTAATCGGTGAATTTGCATCCGCTTCCGCAGTGGGGGCAGTGATAGCCGCAAAATTTATTGGAGACGGAAAAATACCCCCCCGGTTCTGCAATGACCGCAGTTTGCAGCTGAACGGAAAAGGAGCTTTGGTTCTCGGGTTAGGCAAATTTGTAACAGCTATGGAAGTGCTGAGGAGATGAAAATACTGCTTATTTCCGCCAATACCATCACCGCACCCTACCCGGTTTATCCGCTGGGACTGGATTACGTGGCCCGGGCCGTTGAAGATAACCATCAGGTTAAACTTGCAGATATGAACAGTCTCCGGGATGATGAGCACCTAAAAGAAATAATAGAGGGGTTTTCACCGGATATACTCGGTATATCGCTGCGGAATATCGACAACACCGACGTCGTTGATCCGACCGGGTTTATCGGAACCTATCGTAAACTTATTCAAAAAATCAGGGGTTATTCGAACGCATCGATTGTTTTGGGTGGAAGCGGATTCACAATATTTCCCGAAAAGATTTTAGATAGCCTTAATGCCGATTATGGGATTATCGGCGAAGGTGAAAGACTGGCGTTGCTGCTCGACGCCATCGAAAAGGGTGAGGATGTTGCGACAATTCCCGGCGTTATCACCCCCCATATACGCAAACCGATCCCCCCACCGTGGAATAAAAAATTTTCTCCAAAATTTCATATGAATCATTCCCACTTCGGATTCTATCTGAAAAACGGGGGGATGTTGAATCTCCAAACAAAGCGGGGGTGTAAATATAATTGCATATACTGCATTTATCCATATATCGAAGGTCGCAAACAACGCCTCATTGACCCGACCGATGTTGCAAACACAGCCCTTCGGCTTCAGGCAGCCGGAGCAAAATATTTTTTTATTACAGATTCGGTGTTTAATTCAAACTATTCCCATAACATAGCGGTAGCCCAGGCATTTAAAACGGCCGGTGTTTCCATACCATGGGGTGCTTTTTTTGCACCGATTGAACTCCCTGCCGATTATTTCCGTATTATGTCAGATGCAGGGTTGACCCATGTCGAACTCGGCACCGAGTCTCTGTCGAATCGTGTATTGTCATCCTATGGCAAACCGTTTCAGGTTCAAAACATTTTTAATACGCATCAGCATGCAATTGATGCTGGATTGAACGTTGCACATTACTTTTTACTGGGGGGCCCGGGTGAGAATTCAGACACCCTAAACGAAACGCTATCAAATGTTGACAAGCTCAAGAAATCTGTTTTATTTTTCTTCTGTGGTATGCGTATCTATCCGCATACAAAGCTCTATGAAATAGCGGCCGAGGAAGGACAAGTATTAAAAACCCAGAGCGTTTTGGAACCGGTATTTTATCATACGCCCCTCATCGGAACCGATGAAATCATTCGGCGTGTGAATATTGCGGCCAAAGATAGACTCAACTGGGTTATTGGATCAGGGGGAACAAAAACAGCCAGCATCACCGCCAAATTGTATCGGCGGGGGCATACCGGTCCGCTGTGGGAATATTTAATCCGATAATGGACCTCCTCAAGTTTTGCACCAGATATTTTAGAGAAAGCCACATCGCATTGGGGGCGCTAAACTTGAAGATCTTGTTTTACCGAAGAATATCAGATCGATTTTATTTGAAATAGGACTCTACGATGTGGTATGAGCTAAAAAATTTAAAACAAGCCGACTCAAAAGAGATCTCTGCTGATATTCAGGTGCAGCAGGACTCAAGTTGGTTTTCCGGACATTTTCCAGGCGCCCCGATACTTCCGGGAATTGCCCAACTGGGAATGGTTTTTGATGCCATCTATCAGATAGGCAATCAGAATATGAAAATTTCCGGCATTAACCGGGTAAGATTTAAACAAATTATCAGGCCCGGTGATCGTTTGAAAATTATTGCCCTGCCCCGGGAAAATTACGCTGAATCGTATTCTTTTCGCATAATGGTTGGGGAAAAACTGGTCTGCTCCGGCGTGATGACGCTTGAAAGCGACACGCGCAATGAAAAGAAAGATCCACCGAATTGAAAATAAACCGTATGATGATTACGGTACTTTGAATATTAATTGAAAGATAAGGGAGAAAAGTGAAGATGTCGACCGAAATTGGTATTGAAAAAATAATCCTACATGTTGCGCAGATTATGATCAGCGAACTCAAGCTGGAAGATGTAACGCCGGAAACATTTGATCCGGAAATCGACCTCGTTGATGAAGTTGGAATCGACAGTATGGATCTCGCAACCGTGGCGCTGGTGATTCGTGATCAATACGCGATCAGAATCGATGAAGACGATTACCCCAAGCTGACAAATATTCGTTTAATCTCAGAATATATTGAGAAAAAACTAACTGAAAAATCTGAAAACTCAAGCTGTTGAATTTGGAGAAGGTCAATGGATGTTTTAGCAAACAGCCATTTCGGCGTTGAAGATAATTTTTCCGACAAAGAATGGAAATTTTCCGATATCTTATCAGATCAGCAAATCCGCAAAAGATGGGAAAAGATTCGCAAATTTTTCTTTCTGCGTGAATCAACCTATGACATGACCAACCGATGCAATGTCAGATGTGAAGGCTGTTATTACTATAAAGGAAACAAACAGTTTGCCAAAGAAAGTGGGGATCCGAATGCGTGGCGTAACCTCATGCAAAAGGAGAAAGCAAGGGGAATTACCTTTGTTGTGCTTGCAGGAGCCGAACCTTCATTGGTTCCCGAGCTCTGTGAAGTCTGCTTTCAGGAAATGCCCCTCGGCGCCGTTGCGACCAACGGGTTAAAGTTCATCCCCGAATCGATCGACTATAAAATACATATCTCTGTCTGGGGAAATGATGAGACCAGCTTGAAAATCCGCAATGCAAAGAACATGCTCCTGAGACAGATCGAAAACTATCAAAATGACCCGAGAGCTGTCTTTGTTTACACATTTACACGGGACAATATTGATCAAGTTCATGCGGTTGCCGAAACCCTGGCCAGTTGTGGATGTAAACTCACCTTCAACATGTTTTCCGCCCCGGTTGGATACAATGGCGCCCTGCGCCACACGGTAGCTACTCTGCATCATACCCGTGAAACCATGATCGAGCTGTTGGGGCAATTTCCAGGGAATATACTTTTTTCCCACTATAATGCCGTGTCTCACACGCATCAATACGGGCTTCATGACCTGTATTCCTGCTCATATCCGCGCATGAATCCATCCACGGATATCGGACTCGGTCGATCTTTCAGGCAGTATCGGACTGATCTGACCTGGGATAGAACTGTTGCCTGCTGTGTGCCGGATACGGACTGCACCGATTGCAGACATTATGCAGCCGGCAGTGCGGTTGTTCCTGCTCGAATGTTCCGACACGCGTCAGACCCTGACATGTTTAAGTCCTGGCTGGATTACGTCAACACCTATCTCGCCGTCTGGGTGATCAAATATGAGAAAGGTGAAAATCTTATCAATCAACCGGTTGCACCGCCCGGACATGCTGTTTTTTAATTTTTCAGCGACCGGAAAATTTTTTTTTAAATCGAAAACAGCATCAGTTCAAGGAGTGCTTGATGAAGACCGTCAGTTCATTGCTGGATAAAAATTGGTATGACCGCTATAAAAAGATTTCAAAGCTCAATATCCGCAGTTCCATCTATGATGTGACCAATCGATGCAATTTGCGTTGCAAAGGGTGTTTCTTTTTTTCTTCGGACGAAGAAAAGGCCGCCCCCGAAGAAATGGATATTAAAAAATGGGAAGCTTTTATTGACCGGGAAAAAGAACGCGGGGTTAATCTCGCCATACTGATCGGCGGAGAACCGACACTTTGTTTAGACAGAGTCGAAGCGTTTTATAAACACCTGCCGACGTTTTGCGCCACGAACGGTCTTATAAAAATTTCCCGGGACAGATTCCCGGATTTGATGCTTGGCATATCGCTATGGGGAGATGAAGCGGATGAAAAGCTGCTCAGGGGAAAAGATACCTTTCGCATTTCCAGCAAAAATTATGCGGGAGATCCGAATGTTTATTATCTTTATACCCTCACCCCCAGGCAGATTGGAAAAATTGATCGCATCATAGCAAGGATAAGAGACGTCGGTCTGAAGGTCCATCTGCAACTTCTCTCAAACGATGAAGGTGTTGACGGCTTTAACTGGAAACCGGAAATGCTAAATGACCTGAGGTTCGAGATGAACGATGTGCTGGACAAATTCCCCGGCACCGTCATATCTTCCAAATATTATCATGAAATAATTACAACCGGAAAAATGTTAGGAAGATCATTTGGATGGAACGAATGTCCTTCCGTCACCCAACCGCTGGATAACCGGCATCCCCGTCCCAAACGATTGATAGAATTTATCCGGTGGGCATCTGACCTTAAAACCATGCATCGATGCTGCACCTCTGAAACCAGAGACTGTTCCACCTGTAAAGACGGCGCTGCGCACATGAGCTGGGTTATGGTGAACAAACGGGCCCACATCCGGACGACCAGGGATCTTCAAAATTGGATTGAAATCTATGAGATGTTCGCCAAACTCTATCAATTTATTCCCTGGTAACAGGACAGGTAGTGCACGCTCAGTCGTATAGCAGACTTTTGTCGATGCTCCTTAATCCCTGTCGGTTTACGAAATTGTAGAAATGGCTATACTGAGTAATCAGGGTAAAAAAACGTCTCATCAGTTTTGGGTTTATCGCCCAGGTTTTTTTCATGGTCCGAAAAAAAAGGGATCGAATCTCCGGTTTTTCTTTGAAGATAAAATGTTTAAAAATTCGGTACCCAAACCATAGTTGACGAATATCGCCCTTTTTATTGACATAATCGACATTCAAATAGTCGATGTTCTTCAGCCATTTTTCCAACCTGGATTCAAATAATTCGGGTTGATAAAGTTTGCGAAACAGGCCCCAATATTCCTCGAGGAGTTCTTCTCGGGTCATCTGTTTGGGTATGACATTGGTATATAACTGCCATTCCCCGGAAAAATCATTCTCTGTTATACGTCCTTCACTCATCAACCGTTTAAAAAGCGGCGTGTTCTTCGGTGCATTTAACAGGCTAATTCCGGCAATGGGGCTGTGAGTCTTATCAATAAAGTGGTAAAGTTCGTCGAATACCGATTGGTCGTCGTGGTCGAACCCCACGATCAAGCCGATAAAGGGCAGAATCCCATATTTTGAGATTCTCCTCATTCGATCGTAGATATTATACTTTAAATTCTGTGTCTTATGTACTTCCAGCAAGCTTTCTTCCCGTACCGATTCAACCCCTAAAAAAAGAACTGAAAAACGGCAATCGGAGAATAGTTTCAACAGATCTTCATCGTCAGCTACCTGGAAGGTTATTTGGGTAGAAAACGATAAAGGCCTATACTGCGCTACGTTCCATTCGAACAACCTCATTAACAGTTGCGTGGTAAACGATTTATTACCGAGGAAATTATCGTCCGAGAAAAAAACGGTGCGAGCTCCAATTGTATGAGCATTTCGAACTTCGGTTAGTATTTGATCTATGGTTTTGGTTCGGTATCCCCGGCCGACATATTGAATCACGTCACAAAAATCGCATTGATTGGGACATCCCCGGCTGGTCTGTATATTTATGTTGACATAATTCTTGGCGTTAATGAGGGACCAATCCGGTGCCGGGCTGTCATGAACATTGATATAGTCATTTTGGAGGTAAACCGACTCAGCCTTTCCTTCCATCCACTGTTTTAAAAATTTAGGCCAGGTATATTCCGCCTCTCCGATAAAAAGATAATCCGCCAATTCACTGCAGGCACTTTTTTCTATTGAAGCATAGGTCCCTCCCAGGGCAACCGGTATCCCTTTTTGTTGAAATGTCCGACATAGTTCATGTATCCTCTCACTGTGCAGCGTAGCCCCTGTTACAGCTACCAGATCGCAGTTTTGATCAAAATCGATGCGAGAAATATTTTCATCGCAAAGCGTGTATTCGACATTGACATCATCCGGTGTTAAAGCCATCAAGGTTGCCAATGCAGAATTGGGCATCAGGGTTTTGGCACCCAAAATATCGGCGGTCCCCTGCATAGACCAGAAATTTTCAGGATGGCGAGGCG
>CAZSON010000044.1:0-15855 GCA_964608375.1 uncultured Desulfobacter sp.
CGCCCCAAAATGGTCATTTAGAGAGCAATATGGACTTTTTACGAGTTCATCAAATTTAGGAATTTATCATTTTGATCCCATTTTAACCCGATCATTCTTTTATTGTCGGGTGCACCTTTTTGGAGGTAGATATGACAGAACAGAAACCATCCCCGGATTTTAGCACTGAATCACTACCTAAGGCGCTTCCGATTCTTCCTCTTTTTGACGCAGCTCTCTTCCCTAAAATGGTTTTACCTCTGATGGTAATGCAGGATGAATCTATCCGGTTGATAGACGAGGCAATGGCCAAGGACCGCATCATTGGACTTCTCTTATCCAAACAGCCGAATGTAAAGAGCACATATTCAGATGAAGAATTATATGCGGTGGGTACAAGTGCTCTGATCTTAAAAATGGCCAAAAGTGAAGACCAAAAGGCCCAGTTGCTTGTGCAGGGTTTAAGCAGGTTTAAAGTGAAAAATTTTATGAAGGGAAAGCCGTATCTTCAAGCCGCCGTTGAGCATATTAAAGAAATTGACAAAAAGGATACTGAAACTGAAGCATTCATGTCAAACCTGATAGGTTTATTTGCAAAAATTGTCGAATTTTCTCCCGGGTTGCCAAAAGAGATCGGGGCGATGGCGAAATCGATACAAGAGGTCGGCACTTTGACCGATATGGTGGCCTCCACCATAAACCTTACTCTCGAAGAGAAGCAAAAAATACTCGAAATCAGTGACGTAAAAAAGCGAATAAAAGAGGTGTCCCGTCTGGCAAATCATCAACTGGAAATTCTTGAACTTGGAAATAAAATACAGTCCCAGGTAAAAGGTGATATGGATAAAAAGCAAAGGGAATACTTCCTTCGTCAACAGATGGAGGCCATAAAAGAGGAACTGGGAGAAAAAGATGATACTTCAGTTGAAATTGATGAATACAAAGCTAAAATAGAAAAAACAAACCTTCCGGATGAAGCAAAGAAAGAGGCAGAACGTGAGCTGAATCGCCTGTCACGCATGCATCCGTCTTCTTCAGAATATACGGTGGCATCGACCTATCTGGACTGGTTGACATCCCTTCCCTGGCAGAAGAGCACCAAAGACAATCTCAACATCAAAAAGGCCCGAAAGATTTTAGACGAAGACCACTATGGACTGGAAAAAGCAAAAAAGCGTATTATAGAGTACCTGGCTGTACGTAAGCTCAAACCGGAATCAAAGGGTCCCATTCTCTGTTTTGCTGGTCCCCCCGGTACCGGAAAGACCTCTCTGGGTCGCTCCATCGCCCGATCATTGGGACGAAAGTTTTTTCGTATTTCTTTAGGGGGCGTCAGGGATGAAGCTGAGATCAGGGGACACAGGAGAACCTATGTGGGGGCGCTTCCCGGCCGAATCATACAGGGAATCAGGCGTTCAGAATCGAACAATCCGGTTTTTATGCTGGATGAGATCGACAAGCTGGGCGGCGATTATCGAGGCGATCCCTCCTCGGCATTGCTGGAGGTTCTCGATCCGGAGCAAAATTTCTCATTTTCCGACCATTACCTGGACGTCCCGTTTGACCTGTCAAAAGTTATGTTTATCACAACCGCAAATATTTTGGATACCATACCCCCGGCTCTGATGGATAGAATGGAGGTTCTCAAACTTTTAGGTTACACCCTGGATGAAAAAATTAAAATTGCTTTTCGCTTTCTTATTCCTCGTCAACTGGACGCACACGGTCTCGTGGCCGATCAGCTTAGATTTACAAGAGCGGCTATAAAAAGAATCATATCGGACTACACCCGGGAGGCCGGGTTGAGAAATCTGGAACGGGAGATTGCCACCATTTGTCGGGGCGTTGCCAGTAAAATCGCAGTGGAAGAGAAAAAAAAGGTGATGATAAAGGTAAAGGACATCGCCAGATACATAGGACCGATCCGTTTTACTTCCGAGACAAGCGCACGGGTTTCGACGCCCGGGGTCGCCACAGGAATGGCATGGACGCAGAGCGGCGGAGAGATTCTCTTTGTTGAAGCCACCGCCATGAAAGGAAATAAGCATCTTACATTAACCGGGCAACTCGGAGATGTGATGAAGGAGTCTGCAACTGCTGCTTTGAGTTTTATCAGGGCAAACGCAGGAGCGCTCGAAATCGATGAAGACTTTTTTGAAAAAAATGATCTTCATATACATGTGCCTGCCGGTGCAATACCCAAGGACGGTCCTTCAGCCGGTGTTACCATGCTGACGGCGCTTGTTTCACTTCTAACCAACCGGACAATCCAAAAAGACCTTTCCATGACCGGCGAAATAACGCTCAGGGGACAAGTGTTGCCGGTCGGGGGGGTAAAGGAAAAGGTTCTATCTGCCCACCGTGCAGGTATTAAAACCATTATCCTGCCGAAGGGGAACAAAAAAGATATCGAAGACATCCCTAAAAAAATCCAACAGGATATCCATTTTCACTTTACGGACAAAATGATGGATGTTTTAAAAATAGCCCTTAAAAATAATTCACCCGATTTTAAAAAACTGGGTTAATAGGCCGGCATATTTTACATTCTAAAGCGTCAACACGTTATCCCGCCGATGTATCGGCCGGTTTAAAACACTAGACCCAATCGATGAACTTTGCATCAAAAAATAAATATGCGCGCCGCTTTTATCGTTTTTTTTTAATCGGGGGTATATTTTTGCTTTTGATAGATGGCTGTTTCAACTCAAAAAAGCTTCCTGATCGACCCGCCGGATATTCCAAACCGTATCGGGTGATGGGAAAATGGTACCAACCTATTCCAAATTCAGAAGGATTCCAGCAGCAGGGGATCGCATCATGGTATGGGAAAAAATTTGACGGTCGAAAAACTTCCAGTGGAGAAATTTACAACATGTATGCGGTTTCAGCCGCCCACAAAACCCTTCCTCTCGGCACCTATGTGAGGGTACAGAACCTAAACAACAACAAAAAGATCGATGTCAGAATTAACGATCGCGGTCCATTTGTGCGCGGTAGAATCATTGATCTTTCTTATATGGCGGCAAAAAAGATCGGTATGGCCGATGTCGGCACCGCCCCGGTGAAAATTTGGGCACTTGGCGTGCCGGCGAAGGAGGGCAGACAAAGCCAGATGGTTGCTTCCTATGTTCCTATAGATTATTACCGGGGCAATTTCACGATTCAGGTGGGCGCTTTCTCAAAACCAAAAAACGCTGAGAAATTTAAACAAAAACTTGATCAAAAATTTAAGAACGCGCATATCACCATCGGTCAGATTGGCGATGAAAAGATATATAGGGTGCGTGTCGGTAAATGCAGCACTTTAAAACAAGCGGTCGAATACGAAAATATTCTGATTCAAAATGGACATTCGGATGCGTTCGTGGTTGCAGAATAGTTGAAGGGGGCGCATGACGCTGAAAAAGGTTGTTTTCCTTGATAGGGATGGCGTAATCAATCGGGATTCCGCGGATTACATCAAGAACTGGTCTGAATTTGAATTTCTGCCGCGGAGTATAGAAGCGTTGGCCCATTTGACATCGGCCGGATTCTCTACAATCGTAATTTCAAACCAGTCCGTTATAAACCGAAAAATGGTTTCCGGAAAGACGCTTGAATCAATCCATGATCGGATGAAAACTGCTGTGCACCGCCAGGGGGGTAAAATCAAAGATATTTTTTTTTGTCCACATCTACCTGAAGATAAATGCAGCTGTCGTAAACCGAAACCCGGATTGATTTTCAAATCACAGCTGGTATACCGGATAGATCTTGCAAGAGCATTTATGGTCGGGGACAGCATAAAAGATATCGAGTGCGCAAAAAATGCCGGGTGCGGCTATTGTGCTTTGGTGAGAACCGGCAACGGCCGAGCGGCTGAAAAAATATTATCCCGGCGAAAAATCTATCCCGACCATGTGGCGGAAGACCTTTATGAAGCCGTCCATTGGATCACATCGCAACAGGAAAATAATTAAGGACCAGCCGGCCATCAAATTTCACAAATTTTTCTAAAATTTCCACTGTTCAACCTGCCACTGACATGACCACCCTTGAGGGCCACATAGAACGAATTACATTCCACAATCCGGATAACCATTTTACCATCGCCCGATTTAAAACCCTCCAAGCCCAAAAAGCGGTGACCGTGCTTGGCTACCTGCCAGATCCTAAACCGGGGGAGACGCTTGAGATCATTGGAAAATGGGAAACCCATGCCAAATATGGGAATCAACTAAGAATCGAGTCGTTTGAAGTGATACTCCCGGATACGATTGAGGGTATTCGAAAATATTTAACCTCCGGATTTGTCAAAGGGTTAAGTGCAAAGAAGGTTTCGAGTATCATAGATCATTTTGGGGAAAAAACTTTAGAGATTATTGAAGGGGAGCCACATCGCTTGTCGGAGGTAAAGGGGATCGGTGTCCTGACAGCTGATCGAATTGCAAGCTCATGGAGACAAAACCATGCGGTCAAAAGTCTGATGCAGTTTTTGCGCGAGATCGGAATCAAAATATCGTATGGAGCTAGAATTTTTAAAGAATATGGCGAAGACGCTGTGCAGATCATCCTGGACAACCCTTATCAGGTTGCACGGGATATCCCCGGGATCGGTTTTGTCGTTTCGGATGCGGTTGCCCAAAACCTTGGTGTCCCAAAAGACGATCCAAAAAGAGTTAAGGCATGCATCAATTATCTGGTGGAGCAAACTGTTTCAGAAGGGCATCTTTTCATATACGTAGACGAACTGATCGGAAAGTGCGCGGAACAGTTTCAAATTGATCGAGAGATGGCTTCAGGCGCCCTGGTTTCCCTATCCGAAGATGGATCGGTTTTTATCGAACAGGAAAAAGGGGTATCCGGCGATCGTATGGTTTATCCAAAAATTTTATATGAAGCGGAGACCGGTATTGCCGATAGACTTCTCGCCCGGTTATCCATTCCCGCAGATTTGAAGGGACCGGACTCGGGACGAATTACCGATGAAATCTTAAAAAGACTGGCCATTAAGCTTTCTCCCGAACAGCTTAATGTTCTCGAAGAGATTTTTTCCCATCGAGTGGCGATCATCACCGGTGGGCCCGGAACAGGAAAGACGACCCTTATTCAGTCGGTGACCGCCATTTTTGAATCTCTGGGGAAACAAATTCTCCTTGCAGCACCCACGGGTCGTGCAACCCGCCGGTTATCGGACGTGACCCGTAGAAAGACTTCGACTATTCACAAACTCCTCGGTTATAATTTGGCCACCGGATGTTTTGAAAAAAATGAAGATCATCCGATAGATGCAGACGGCGTCATCATTGATGAAGCGTCAATGGTGGATATCCTGTTAATGTTTCATCTGCTTAAAGCAATCCCGATGCGTGCCGTCCTGATTTTGGTCGGTGATGCTTTTCAGCTTCCACCAGTGGGGCCTGGCAACGTGCTGTCTGATATGATAAAATCGAAAAAAATCAAGTTGTTTGAGCTGAAAACGATTTTTAGGCAGGACATTGAAAGTCCGATCACCGTAAACGCGCACCGGGTGCGACGTGGGAAAATGCCTTTTTTAACAAAGATGGATATCCGCTCCCCTCTTTCCGGATTTTATTTTATCCAACAACATGAACCCAAGAGGGTGGTCAAAACCATCGTTAAATTGTGCACAAAAACGCTCCCAAATATTTTTAATTTTGATAAGCAAAATGATATTCAGATTTTAACTCCGATGCACAGAGGAGAAGTGGGCACCATCAATCTCAACCAGGTCCTTCAGGAATCGTTGAATCCAAATTATGGTATTCCGGTGGCGAAGGGAATACCATTTAAATCCGGGGACAAGGTGATGCAATTGAAGAACAACTATCAAAAGGAAATCTTCAATGGAGATATCGGAAGGGTCGTTTCGGTTCAAGCAGGAAAAGAGACGCTTTTAGTGGACTATTTTGGGCGCTTGGTCAGTTATGATTTTCCAGAATTGAACGAACTCACGTTGGCCTATGCCATATCGATCCATAAGTCCCAGGGGTCGGAATATCCGGTGATCATAGTTCCGATCATGGGGCAGCATTTTGCTCTCCTCAACCGAAGCCTTCTTTATACCGCCTTAACGAGAGGGAAAAAACTGGCCGTTTTGATTGGAACATCAAGGGCCCTTGAAATCGCTTTACAAAATAATCAACCTCAAAAGCGTATGACAAACCTATCGATCAGATTGGTCAGTTGAACAGATGCACGCTGCCCGGACCAAGCAATATCATCTGTCATGAAAATTAAGAATCGGTATCAGATGACGTCGGTATCGGAAGTTTGAAAAACTGGATGCCCTCATCTTTTAAGGTTTTTTCTTCCTGTTCGGTGCTGTTGCCCCTGATATTTCTGGCCTCAGAAACCCCATAATGAATTTTAAGGGCCTCTTTAGCAAAATCACAACCGACATCGTCGAAATTTTTCTCCACAAAATCGACGATTTTCTTTCCGAGTTTTGCAAGATCGACCTGTTGGGCGGCAGATTCTTTCGTGAAATGTGAAGGTTTAATTGCAAAGGTTGAAGGGATTTTAGATACAGAAATATCATCACAAACAGGACAACCGATGAGGCCCCTTGTTTTTTGCGCCTCATATGCCTGTCCATCCTCAAACCAGCCCTCAAATGTGTGTCCGTTGGCACATTGCAGATCGTATGCGATCATAATTTATGATTGATTAACCGAAGCGGTGAACCGATTCTCCCAATTTATAATATTTGTTATCCTGCTTTTCTAACTTTTTAAAAGAAAATATTGACAGATTTATCCGTTTCAACACAGAATGTCCAACATTAATACCGATTTTTAATTCCGTCAATTTGAAAAAGTTAAAAACGGACTGTATATTTAATCATCAGATCGATTAAAAAGGAGTGTGCCGCTCATGAAAAAAGTTATTTTCATCGGAATTTGCCTCGTTTTTCTCTGTTCAATAAGCCAGGCTGAAACACTTTATATCAGTGACTTTTTGCGGATCACAATGCGGACAGGTCCGGGAATTGATCATAAAATTATTGAGATGATTGAATCCGGGCAGTCGGTCACTGTTTTGGAGCAAGGACCTGAGTGGACCAAAATTCAGCTTCCCGCGGGAAAGGAGGGTTGGGTCCTCAATCGTTTTCTTACCCCAAAGCCACCCAGTGGACTTTTGCTTAAAAAATTAGAAACAAAGCATTCGGAATTGAGTCTCCAGGTCACCAACCTTATTGATGAAAATAAAAAACTGCGCAATGAAAACCAACGGCTTGACGCTGAACTTAAAACCAGCAGCCGCAACCTGAAAGAAGTGACCGATTCTTACCAAACACTCAAATCGGGATCAGTTGAATATCTCGACCTTAAATCGAGATATCAAAAGATGGTCGTACAACTCGACCAACAGAGAAAAAAAGCTCAAAATGTTGAAAAGGAATTAGAAAGGATTCAGTTTCACAAAAATATCAGATGGTTTTTAAGCGGGGCAAGCGTTTTGATCATCGGTTTTTTTATCGGATTTAGTTCCAGACGTCAACGTCGCCGGTCGTCTTTGCTTTAACGGTTCCGATTTATGATTTTTCTTCCTATATTTCTCGTTGACAACATATTATACTGCATTAAATTATCTGGATAATTCATCCATCGATTTTCATTAAGAGAATTTTTTAAAAAATGGTTTCCAAACGAGATTACTACGACATTCTGGGCATAAGCAAAAAGGCGTCTGATGATGAGATAAAAGCCAGGTATCGCAAACTGGCCTTAAAGTACCATCCGGACAGAAACCCAGGGGAAAAAACGGCTGAAGAAAAGTTCAAAGAGGCTGCGGAAGCTTATGAAGTTCTGAGAGATCCACAGAAAAGGAGTATTTATGACCGATATGGTCATCAGGGCCTTGAGGGAACCGGCTTTTCCGGATTTAGTGGGTTTGACGATATTTTTTCAAGTTTCGGAGATATTTTTGAAGATTTTTTCGGATTCAACACGAATAGGCGATCCCAAAGTCAAACCCAACGGGGTTCTGACCTCCGGTACGACATGACCCTCAGCTTCATGGAAGCGGCGTTTGGAACGGAAACCAAAATAGATGTAGAAAAAATGGAAGGATGCCCAACCTGTTTGGGTAGTGCATGCGAACCAGGAACGGCGCCAGAACCCTGCAATTATTGCAACGGCACCGGCCAGGTTTCCCGGAGCCAGGGATTTTTTATGGTTCGAACAACCTGCCCGACATGCCGGGGTGTGGGACAGACTATACCGAATCCCTGCCTTAATTGCAAAGGATCCGGTAAAATTATGGTTCGCAAAAAGGTATCGGTTAAAATCCCTGCGGGGGTGGATATCGGATCGAGGCTGAGGCTGACAGGAGAAGGTGAAGTTGGAGTTAATGGCGGACCACCGGGAGATCTTTATGTCTTTATTCAGATCGAACCCCACGAATTCTTTAAGCGTGATAATACAAGTGTGATTTGTCAGATTCCCATTTCTTTTATCCAGGCCGCGCTAGGCGATAAAATAAAGGTTCCTACCCTGAATGGCAACAAGACGCTTGAAATTCCAAAGGGGACGCAACCTGGGGATCTATTCCGTTTTCGCGGTGAAGGAATCCCGTCTCTCAGAAATGGACGACGGGGGGACCAGGTGATGCAGGTTCTAATAAAGACTCCAACAAACCTGAATAAAAAGCAACAGGCCCTTTTGAAAGAATTTGCGAAACTAGAATCGGGGAAGCTTTCCAATAAATTAAAAAATATTCTTAAAACCGGCGCGGCTGATCATGCAGGATAGTATCAAATGTTTGAACTGAAAGTTACCGCCCGTTTCGCCGCCGCCCATCAGCTGAAGATGGTGGAAAAAAAGTGTGAAAATCTCCACGGGCACAACTGGAAAATTGAAATTTATGTGGCTGGGAAAACGTTAAATAATGCCGGTGTATTAATAGACTTTGGGGAATTGAAAGCGCATTTGTCAAACGTCATCTCAAAATTGGATCATCGATTTTTAAATGATCTTGATTGTTTTGATGATCAAAGGCCGCCTTCCTCTGAGGTCATTGCCCGATATATTGCCCACCGGTTACAACGGGAAATAAAGGACCTCGACATCGTCGTCAACAGGGTAACAGCATGGGAATCCGATGATGCCTGTGCAACCTATATCGTTTGAGCTGTATAGCGGTCAATCTCACCTCAAAAATTCTTATTGCGGGTCAAATTAAAAGATTAAGAGAGGTCGAATTCATTTTGCAGCTTTTCAAAAAAGATATTGTCATGAAATCAAATATAACGTCCCTTGTCTTTTCTGTTCTCTTTGGATGTCTGACTCTATTCCCGATGATCAGTTCGGCCAAGGGGAGTGACGTTGAGTTTACGCTGAAACAAACAATTATAAAGGCTCTTCAAGCCAATATCAGGTTGAAATCGTCCCAGGAAGAAATAAAAGCGACCGGCGCCGCTAAAGACGCTCAGCAAACCTACTTTTTCCCCACGTTTGGCGCTACCTATCGATATGTGCGAAATGATGAAGAATTTACATCGCCCGGGTTCGGCACCCTAAGCCCACAAAATGAGTTTCACTTTTCAACAACGGTCACGCAGCCGCTTTTTGCCGGATTTTCTCTGTTGAACCGATATGAAATTGCAAAGCTCGGGCTTGATACAGCCCTGATTAACGAAAAACTGACGATTCAAAATATTATTCTCAATGCAAAAACAACCTACTTTTTACTGTTAAAAACGCAAAAATTGCAGAATATCGCAAAGGATACCGTTACGCAGCTTGAAGCCCATAGGAAGGTCGCCGATAATTTTTATCAGGTCGGTATGATCCCTCTGAACGATTTACTCCAGGCAGAGGTTGAACTCGCAAACGCCAAACAACAATTAATTGTTGCAAAAAATAATCTCGATAATGCAGAGGCGAATTTTAATGTTCTGCTTCGTCGGCCGATTAATGCCGTCGTTGAAATAAAAGACATTGTGGATTATACACCATTTGGAAAGGATCTCGATTACTGCTTTAAAGAAGCTGAAAAAAACCGGCTAGAATTTCAGCTTACCGATTTAGATATTCAAATTGCCGAAAGAAAACTCGACTTGATCAAAAAAGACTATTATCCATCGGTCAACCTGCAGGGAACTTACCTTCGGCAGGGTGAGGAATGGGATGCCCAGGGAGGGATCGGCGCATTTGGGGATTCAAGCGGCTGGACAGTTTCCGTTATTGCTTCCTGGGATTTCTGGCAATGGGGTCGAACTAACTTTGGAAAGAAGGAACAGCTTTCGCGTGTGGCACAGGCCAAGCTAAGCAAAACAGAGATTTTCGATAATATCCGGCTGGAGGTAAAAAAAGCATATTTGAGGACCGAGGAAGCGGAGAAGGCGATTGTCACAATTGAAAAGGCGATTCAACAGGCAAAAGAAAATTTCAGGATCAGCAATGAAAGATACAAAGAGCAGATAAACACCTCAACCGATGTCCTGGATGCTCAGACCCTCCTATCCAGAACCATGGCGAATTATTATAATGCCCTCTATACATTTAAGATTTCCAAGGCGTCACTCTATCGCGCCATCGGCCAGGAAAGCATGGAATGATTGATGGAGGAGACAACCGATCAATCGTACGGATGTTTCATGTCCACAAAAACTACGGCCCAAAAAAAGCGCTGATTAACGCAACCCTCGATATTCAAAAAAATGAATTTGTTTTTATTTGCGGACCCAGCGGTGCAGGCAAAACCACACTCCTTAAGCTTCTGTATCTGGGTGAAAAGGTATCTGAGGGTCAGATAATCGTCGATGGAATCAACCTCTCCAGAATTCCCCGAAAACGAATCCCTTTTCTTAGACGAAAGTTCGGAATCATCTTTCAAGATTATAAGTTAATCCCCACTAAAACCGTATTTGAAAATATTGCCCTTGTTCTTGAAGTGACGAGAAACACCAGACGCTTTATTGAAAAAAAGGTAAAAAGTGTGCTCAGGACCGTGGGGATGGAGGGAAGGATCAACGCATATCCACCGAGCCTATCGGGTGGAGAACAACAAAGAGTCGCGGTTGCCAGAGCGGTAGTGGGCGACCCTAAGATTATACTTGCCGACGAACCCACAGGGAATCTCGACACCGAATCGTCCAATATAATTTTCGATTTTTTAAATCAATTTTACAACCGTGGAGCCACCGTTGTTATTGCAACCCATGATCTTGATTTTGTCCGAAAAACCAAAAGAGCGGTTATTCGTCTAAATCAAGGAAAAATTGTCACTTAATGTTAAAAGGTCGAATCGACCCTTTGAGGTAAATTTGCTCTAATAATCTGATGGGAGTGAGAAGTCCTCAAATGCCGGACTTTTTTTATAAAAGAGCGATCGATGACATCCTGGAAAATAAGTTTTTACAGGGCGTGACCATTATCACATTTGCCCTATCCATTCTCATAGTCGGGGCTTACCTTCTTTTTTTAATCAATGCCGACGATTTCATGCATTCATGGGAAAAAGGTATACGGATAATGGCATACCTCGAACCGGATCAGCACCCGGGAGAACCGGAAAACTTAAAACGGAAAATTCAAAAAATACCGGGTGTTCAGAGCGTTCGATTTATTGCTAAAGAAGAAGCGCTCAATCGGATGAAAGAAAAGCTAAAAACCCAAGCATCCTTACTGATGGATCTGAAGGAAAATCCGCTGCCCGATGCGTTCGAAATACGGGTAATACCGGCATTGCAAAGAATTGATAAACTTGAGGAGATAGCGACTCAAATCGAAGCGATATCCTTTGTGGATGAGGTTGAGTATGGGCGGAAATGGCTCGGCCGATTTGCAAATATTTTCGCTCTTTTCAGATTAACCGGTTATGCGTTGGGCGGCCTTTTTTTTATGGCCACGGTCTTTATCGCAGCCAATACGATCCGCCTCGCCCTATATTCAAAACGCGAAGAAATTGAAATAATGCGCCTCGTCGGTGCGACCGATCGGTTTATAAAGGTCCCTTTTTATATCGAAGGCCTGATCCAGGGGGCTTTAGGGGGCCTGATCGGACTCTCATTGATATTCATTCCCTTTAAGTGGGTCGCTGCAAATGTTGAGCACAGTTTTTCATCTACACTCTTTCCTGTACGGTTTTTCCCGCCGGAAATTTTTTTAGGCATCATCATTTGCAGCATGTTCGTGGGATGGTTAGGATGTTACCTTTCTCTAAAACAGTTTTTCGAAGTCTAGTATTTATTGCAATTGCTCTTACGTCTGTTTTTTACCCTAAGTACGTTTTAGGTACCCAGGCAGGTGAGATCGGAATTATCGTTGCCAAAAGACTCCCTATAAGGTCCGAGCCTGATGAACTCGCCCCACGGACATTTTTACTTAAAGCAGGTACAAGAATTAAAGTTATCAAACATTTAAACGGATGGCTTGAGATTGTTCACGATGGAAGAGTCGGTTATGTGCAAGATATAGTGGCATATGTACGTGTTATAGGGGACAAAGGCAGTGAGGGGGAAAAAAACAAAAGTATTCAACAGTTAAAAGGAAAGGTAAGACAGATTGGGGAAAAAATTAAGAAACGAAAATTGACTATGCAGGCTATTACCGAAAAGGAAACCGTTCTCATCAGGCGTTTTAATAAAACAGATCAGTCCCTGAATCGTTTGAGAAAGAACGCTTCCCATGTCAAGTCCGAACTCTTCAATATTGGAAAAAATATTGCCGAAACTATGGATCGTTCAAAAGCATTGGCAAAACAGATTGAGTCGATTGAAGAGTACGCATCCAGACGTTTGGTCGCCCTCTATAAACTGAGTTGGATCGGTAGCACGAACCTTTTCGCTTCGGCCGATTCCATTTACGATTTCTTTCATCTGGAAAAAGGACTTGAACGGATTCTGATCCATGACGAACATATCCGGGCGGATCTGATTGAAAAAAGGGAAATCCTTTCCACACTCCTCAGTGAAATGAACGTCGATAAAAAGAAAAAACAAGCGCTAGAAGCTGCTTATGATGATCAGGTTAAAGCCATTTCAGAAGAAAAACGAAAACGCTCGGGGCTCTTGAACGAAATACGAAATAAAAAATCTCTTCAAATTGCAGCTATTGGAGCATTAAAAGAGGCATCCGGCGCCCTGGATCGAACCATAAAATCTTTGAGTCGGAAACAAAAACCGTTCAAACCACTTAAAAAGATGTCTCAAAAATCGTTTAAAACGTTGAAGGGCTTGCTTAATATACCTGTCAAAGGTAAAATAGTCGATCTGTTCGGCTCTTATAGCGATGCCAGGTTCAATATCGTAAATTTTCGAAGCGGAATCGGCATCGAGGCGGAACTGGGTGAACCGATTCATGCCGTGCGTGTTGGAAAGGTGATTTTTTCAGGCTGGCTTAACGGATACGGCAACATGATGATCATAGATCATGGAGAGAGTTATTTTACCGTTTATGCCCATGCCAACGATCTCTTTAAAAACTTGGGTGATATGGTAGATACCGATGAGGTCATTGCCACCGTTGGGGAGACCGGTTCAATGGCAGGACCAAAGCTTTATTTTGAGATGCGATATCGTGGAAAACCGTTGGATCCATTGAAATGGATAAAAAAAGGTTAAAAGGAGTACCTTCATGATTAAAAAGAAAAAACAATATGTAAAAATCGGATTGGCGGTTGGTATTATTACCCTATTTTTGACCGTCGGAACAGGATATTATCGTGATCTTGCAGCAAAGAGTGAGGAGACCTATAAGGGGCTTAAGATCTTTTCCGATGTGATCGAGCTGGTTGAAAAAAACTATGTTGATCCGGTCGATCCCAAAGAACTCATAAACAAAGCGATTCAGGGGATGGTTCACAGCCTCGATCCCCATTCTTCATTTCTTCCGCCGGAAGCCTTCAAGGAGCTTAAAATCGATACGCAGGGCGAATTTGGCGGTATCGGTATTGTAATCACGATGAAAAAAGGTGTTCTGACTGTAATTTCACCCATAGAGGGGACCCCGGCACATAAAGCCGGGATAAAAGCCGGGGATAAAATTATCAAAGTCAACGGAGAGTCCACAAAAGATATGATGCTTTGGGAAGCTGTAAAAAAAATGCGGGGACCCAAGAGAACGTCCGTTGTTATCACCGTCTTTCGTGAAGGTTTAAAAGAACCGATCGATTTCAAGCTCATCAGGGATATTATCCCGATTGAAAGTGTAAAATCTTTCCATTTGCAACCGAGGTATGGATATATTCGAATAACGAACTTCAATGATAACACGTCAACAGAGCTCAAATCGAGTCTGGAAAAATTAGAATCAGGCGCTTTGGCGATAAAAGGCCTTATTCTTGATCTTCGTGATAATCCGGGCGGGCTTCTCAATCAGTCGATCAAGGTTTCAGACATGTTTATTGAAAAAGGCACTATCGTTTCCATCAAGGGACGGCAAAATGCTCACACAAAAACTTTCAAGGCACATGCCAACGCAGTGAAACGAGAATACCCGATAGTGGTTTTGGTAAATGGCGGGAGTGCCAGTGCATCTGAAATCGTTGCCGGCGCCCTTCAGGACCACAAAAAGGCTCTAATTTTGGGGACAACTTCTTTTGGGAAGGGTTCGGTCCAGACCGTCGAGTCTTTAAGGGATGGCTATGGTCTTAAATATACCATCGCCAGATATTACACGCCGAATGGACGATCCATTCAGGCACAGGGGATTGTCCCTGACATTGAAGTGAAAAAGAGATTATTGAGTGAATCGGCAATGGTTGAAAATGAAGAAGGCCTGCTCAAGGAAAAGGATCTTAAAAACCATCTCGGCGCGGAACCGGATGACCGAAATAAGAAAAAATCAGATTCATCTGCGAGTGGGGATAGGAAGGAAAAGACTAAAATGCCGACATCTGAAACGAGATTCGGCCCTTTAAAACTCGAGATGCTTCAATCCGACAATCAGGTTAAACGCGCCCTTGAAGTCCTTATCAGTTACAATATTTTCAAGGAGGAAAAATGATTTGTTCCTGATTCCCCCCGGGCGTAACTGCCACATGCTCAAATAAAGGGTTTGCAGTCCCGCATCTTTTATATCGATAGACCCAAAACAGTACCCTCAAGAATCGCCTCTTTGGCACTGCGGGGTTCCTGACAATCTCCGATCCGGTGAACTTCAAAGCCAAGGGCTTTGACTTGATTATAAACTCCTTTTTCCGGCCGGCTGCCGACCGCCACCACAACCAGGTCGGCGTGAATGATCTGCTCCTGATTGTCCGGACCGATGACGACGACCTGATCCGCTTCGATGCACTTCACGGTGAATCCGGGCATCAGCCGGACATTATTTTTCTTGAGCCGACTGAGAAGCATTTTTTTCGTCATGGCTTCCAGTTTTTTTCCGATCTTAGGCATCATTTCAACGATTGTGACCGGATATCCGTCCTCTGACAGATGGTAAGCGACCTCGCATCCGGTAGGGCCACCACCGATGACAACAGTCTGCCTTCTACCGGGACTTCCTCCATTGAGGATCACACTGACCGGGACAACCATATTTTTATCGATCCCTTCAATCGCCGGCATGATCGGGATGGAACCGGTTGCTAAAACAACGACATCCGGATTTTCCGTTTTAATATCCTCTGCCGTTACCTTGCAATTGAGATGGCATCTCACTCCAAATAATTCCATCTGCCTTTTTTGAAAATCGATCAGACTCAATATTTCTTTTTTATAACCGGTCCGGCTTCCTGTTATCAATTGGCCACCGATCATCGGTCGTTTTTCAAAAAGATGGACGTCGTGTCCCCGTTTTGCCGCAATCCATGCCACGCTCAATCCGCCGGGGCCACCTCCGACCACCATGATTTTTTTCTTCTTTTGTGCCGGTTTAGGGGTCATCTCCTTTTCCCGGCCCAGGGCGGGGTTGACCAGACATT
>CAZSON010000045.1:0-14063 GCA_964608375.1 uncultured Desulfobacter sp.
AGGGTAAACAAAACGCGGGCATAGAAAACCCGATATCGCCATAAAAAATATGCAAGAGGAAGAGCAATGGAAAGGGCAATCAGACTTGATGAGACGGCGACCGTTAAGCTGTTCTGGACCGGTATCAACCAGTCCCTCTCGCTGAGCAATTCAACATACCATCGCAGTGAAAGACCTTCCGGCGGGAAAAATAATCGCTTTTTTGCATTCAATGATACACCGGAGACAATAACCAGTGGGCTGCCTAAAATAAATATAATGAAACAAAGGAAAATATTACGAGATGTTTTGTTCATGTCGTCTCGATTTTTTTTGCTTTTCCGATAATCATCAACAAGGCCACAAGCGAAAGGCTTACCAGCATAAAAAAGATCGCCATTGCTGCAGATAATGGCAGGTTAGACTGATAAATCGCCTGGTCGGTGATCAGGACCGACAGAGTCCAATGCTGGGGGCGACCGAGGATCTGCGGCAGCAGATAGGCTCCGAGCGTGAACACAAACACCAAAACAAAGGCGGTGACGATCGCGTTTCGTAACGACCCTACAACCACCGTGAAAAATGTCCGGATGGGGGATGCGCCCAAGGTTTGCGCCGCTTCAGCTAATGCAGGGTCAAGTCTCGACAGCGGCGGGTAGAGCACAAGTACCGTATAAGGGAAGGCGAGATAACCAATGCCCAGGAGCAATGCAGCAAATCCCGGGCTCCAGCTAACAGGCTGTTCCATCAGTCCTAAAAAAACCAAGAGATTCGATAAGCCGGCAGTCCGCGACAGCAATAAAGACCAAGTAAAACCGATGATGACCTCAGAGAGCGACAGCACTGACATTAGAAATACCAGCCACACGACCTGAGCACGCCGTTTCATGCAGGCAATAAAATAGGTAAATGGAAATCCGATAAGGACACACAGTGCAGCGGACAGTGCGGCAATGTACAACGAGAACCCCAAAACCCGAGCAAAAAGAGCTGTGTAAAGATTCTTGTAGTTGCCGATGTCAAAGACAGGGATATAAAACCCACCGGGTTGCCGGTGGGAGAAGCTGATGGCAACCATTATTCCAAAGGGCATGATGAAAAAGATGGCGAGCATCAATGCCGGGTAGAGTAGCGGTAGGTGTGCGCGTATCCCTCTGGGTTTTTCCGCGCTCATGATCTCAGCACGGTACAGGCAGTTACCGGCAAAAAAGCGGTGGCTTGCTCGCCTTGCTTGACTGCCGGCCTACCCTTTGGAGTGGATTGGCTGATAACCTGGAGCCGGTCGCAATCAAGGTAAACCTCAACGCTGGAACCAACGTCCCTTATAAATGAAACCCGGCCGGGCAGTCGGTTGTCTCCTTCCTCGATACCCGGCAGTATATCGATATCTTCAGGGCGCACGGAAACGGTTACGGATGTCCCTTGAGATAGGTTTTCAGGCAAATCTTCCACGACCAGGTGCCTGTCGCCTATTGTGATCTTCCGGGATCCGCAGCAGAAACCTTCAAGAAGATTGCTGGTACCGATGAAATCGGCCACAAAAGTATCCAAAGGATTGCGATAAATTTCAAGGGGCGAGCCGACCTGATGAACTCGGTTATCGGTTCCCATCACGACTACCTGATCGGACATCGTCATCGCTTCCCGCTGATCATGGGTGACCAGGACGGTGGTCACTTTCAGGCGCTGCTGCAGCATTCGCAGTTCCACCTGCATATCCTCACGCAACTTGGCATCAAGAGCTGACAATGGCTCATCAAGGAGAAACAGCCTCGGTTCAATGGCAAGAGCCCGTGCCATGGCCACACGCTGGCGCTGTCCCCCTGACAGTTGCGATATATGTCGATCCATGAAACCGGACAACCGCACAAGGTTCAGCAGTTCTTCGATTCTTTGCCGGCGGGCTGTTTTACCAACTTTGCGCACCCGCAGGCTGTAGGCGATATTTTCGCCGACGGTCAAATGAGGGAACAATGCCAATGATTGAAAGACCATACCGAAATTGCGTTGGTGGGCCGGCTGGTTGGTGATGACCTCTCCATCCAGCATTATGGAACCTCTACTCGGTTTTTCCAACCCTGCGATGAGCCGTAAAAGCGTTGTCTTTCCACATCCGGATGGCCCGAGGAAACAGATGAACCGGCCGTGTGGAAGATGCAGATTCACATCCTGAACCGCAACCACCGGCCCGAAATTCTTATCTATCTCTTCAAGAATTAAACCTGACATAAAGGTGAACCGCCGGGCGTTTTTATCTTTGCTCGAAATAAAAAAAGAAAGGTTGAAGCCGAATACCGGCTCCAACCAACGGTTTTATTTCACTGATCATTTAGTGACCATTTCAGTCCACTTCTGGTTTACCCAGTCGCTCAGTTCACCGGTATACATCTGGTAACGGGGAATGATCGGCTCTATATCGCTGGAAACCGAGGCAAACTCTTTGTCCGTTAGATCGGTAGCATCTCGCCGCACAGTTGGCGCTGTACCTACTTTACGTGACAGCTTGGCCTGGATATCCGGTCGACTCATATAGTTGATAAAAACAAGGGCCTTATCCAGCTTTTTCGATGCCCTGCTCACCGCCCAGCTTCCGGAGTCGTTCACACCGCCTTCCTTTGGGAAGGTCGACCGCACCGGGTGTCCGTCCGCTGCGGCCAGACCGGCAACGTCATGGTAATACTGACCCATGGGGATCTCACCGGACTGCAGTGCCTGCTGGAACTGACCCTCATCACGGTACCACAACTTGACGTTTGATTTGAGTTCCGCCAATTTGTTCATTACTTTTAAGATACCCTCTTTGCTGCCAAGGATATCGTATCCTCCAAAAAAGGTTTTGGCCGTAATCTCCAAAAGGAAGGAATTGGAAGCCAAAGCGAGAAGGCCCAAAGAGTTCTTTTTATCCGGCTTCCACATATCGGCCCAGGATGAAGGGGCTGTTTTAAACACGTTGGTATTGGATACAAGGGTGATATACCAGGCCACGGCTCCGATGCCGTCGACCTGACCGTCAGGATATCGGTGGATAAAATGCGGCAGCAGTTGTTTGGAATTCGGAATTTTATTCAGATCAAGCGGTACCCACAGTTTGGCCCTCTGGCCCCTCAGCATCGCTACCTGAGCCATCATCGATACATCTGCCGGGGCCTTGCCGGCTCGCGCCGCTTGTTCAAGCTGAACCAACCAGGCTTCACCGGTAGGTTCGGCCACAGACTCGATTTTGATACCGGTCTCCTTTGTGAAATCGGAAAAAATATGTTTATCGAATGAATCCTTGAAATACCCGCCGTAGACGCCCACTTTTAGTTCGTCTGCAGCAAAACTCAATGGTGATCCAAACATAGCGGCACAAACTGTAATCACCACACTTATTATAAGTGTATTGCACCATGTTTGAGCGATAAAAAATCTGTTGTTTTTTGCCATGACTACCCTCCTCCTATCTTAAGGTTTTGCCAATGTGAAGGATCGAAGAAACTGAACTGCCACAAAAGCCTTTAAGCAAATCATGAAAAACGCTTCGGTCTCCAAACATGCATATCATTTCCACAAAATTAAAATCAAGCTCAAAACCGGTTCCCCTGAAGGCACTCTCATTTCCACCTGGATCAACTCAAGTTTCGCACCCCCAATGGGGCACGGGGCTGCATCTGGTATGGGGTAAATAAATTTTTTTTGGAAAAACAAAGAGGCAATCAGTTTGAACCGGTATCCATAAAGTAATCACCGTGCACAGGAACGCGATGGTCTGGTTTCTTTTGCAATATCAATTGCTTCTGGAATGATAACTCTTAAAAGGTTTTGTGCCGTTGTTAACGCGCTCATCACTAATTTTTTCCAGAAAAATTTCTTTTTAGCCTATGTTTGATGCGGCTTTTCGCAAAATATCAGGTGTGAAACTTGAGTTATTTACTATACTTCACTCCGGGGAGGCTGCACAGCAGCTCGTAGAGAAGATTCGCTGCCGCAAGAGCGGTGTTGCCGGAAGTATCATAGGGAGGAGAAACCTCCACCAGATCCCCGCCGACAACATTGATCCCGCGGCAACCGCGTAAAATTTCGATTCCCTGTATGACCGTTAAGCCGCCGATCTCAGGAGTGCCGGTCCCCGAAGCAAAAGCCGGGTCCAGACCGTCAATATCAAAGCTTACATATACCGGCGCGTTCCCCATCCGGCTCCGCACTTCAGCCATAAGCGGCGTCAGCGATCTGTTCCAGCATTCCTCAACCTGTACAACCTGAAACCCCATTTTCATCGGCCATTCAAAATCTTCTGCAGCATAACCCGAACCCCGTAGTCCGATCTGCACCACACGATGGGGATCGATCAACTTTTCCTCAACAGCCCGGCGAAATGGGGTGCCGTGGGCGATTTCTTCATCAAACATCGCCTCATTGACATCCGCGTGTGCGTCCACATGAATAATTCCTACAGGACCGTATTTTTTATTCATTGCTCTGAGTATCGGTAAAACTATTGTGTGGTCACCGCCGAGGCTCATGGGGACGCAATTATAGCTCAAAATATCATCGTAGGCTGTTTCTATAATTTTCATCGATTTTTGCAGATTGAATGTATTGATCGGAACATCTCCGACATCGGCAATCGTCAGCGAATCAAATGGCGCGGCTCCGGTTGCCATGTTATATGGCCGGATCATGGCCGACTCCGCCCGAATTTGACGAGGGCCAAAGCGAGTTCCTGAGCGGTTGGAGGTGCCTATATCAAACGGCACACCGACAAAACAGACATCCAAATCCTTTGCATTCAGACAGATCGGCAATCGCATCATGGTAGCCGGCCCTGCAAATCGGGGCATTTCATTACCACCCAATGGTTGATAAAATGTTTTTGTCATAATCAAACAACCTCCAAAATTGTATTTTCTGGGGGATTCGCTCGCTGGTTCGCTTCAAACGCCTAATCTATGTCAACGTGTTTTGGGAACCGGGTCAATTTATTCGACTCTAAATTCCGTCAACCAGAAATCATGCAGGTTACAGTAGCTGGTGGCATAGAACCTGGAACCGGCTCCAGCCGAAAGCATATAGGTTGATACCGGTTTGGGATCAGACGGATAAAAAGTCTTCGAACCGAACACTTTTCCATCTGATGAAACCAGAGTGTGACGGACTATATAATGTTTTTCTGACATGCCATGCTTTGTGGTAATGGTCACTTTCTTTCCTTCCACGCTGACAATCGGTGCATGACTTCCGACTTTTTTTGCCCATCGGCCGGGATTATCTCTGGTATAAATAACACCGGCAAGACAGTTTCCAGGTGACGCAAGCACACTTGTCGAGTTCCCTGTGATCAACCCGCCGGCCACCAGCACAGATTTCTTTAAAAAGTCTCTTCTGTGATTCATGGTCCTTCTCCTTTTTTTATAAAAATATTCTTTTCAAAACGCCCGAAAATGTTCATTTAGAGAACAAAATGGACTTTTTACGAGTTCATCAGACTTTATACGAATTAAATCAACCCGACTGCCGCTTTGCTGTCAAGAAAAAAGTGACAGAATGATCAGCTTTAAATCTTGTAAATATACGGCCGGGTTGATAAGTTTTGATAAACAATCGCCCATTAAAACCGACCAATGCCGACCAAAGGAATTAAACATCTGTTTCGGCTTAAAGCTAAACCCAACATGGCGAGAATACAATGCGAATGATGAATTTTCGATTTTAAAATGATAAATAAAGCCGGCCTGGAAAATATATATCAAAAATTCAACCGCAGGAAATACGTTCATCCGGATCCCCTCGAGTTTCTTTACCGGTATCAGGGTATACGGGACCGGGAAATAGTAGGTCTGATTTCTTCATCCCTGGCATACGGCCGAGTTTCCCAGATATTAAAAAGCATAGAAACTGTTCTTGATAAAATGGGATCATCTCCGTTTAGCTTTTTGATGAAGAATGACAATAGGTTTCTATCGAAGACTTTCTCGGGCTTCAAACACAGGTTCACAACCGATGAGGGTCTTGTTTCCCTGATGACGGGAATAAAAAAAATAATCTTAAAGCACGGATCGTTGAATATGTGCTTTGTCGCTGGTCTCAACCGTAACGACAATACAATCATAGAGGCCCTTTTGAAATTTGCTGCTGAGCTCAATTGCAGCGATAGGCATTTAATTCCACGTCCGGAAAAAAGGGGCGCATGTAAAAGATTGAACCTGTTTTTACGCTGGATGGTACGAAAGGACGAGGTTGATCCGGGCGGTTGGGAAACTGTGCCGAAAAGGAAATTGATTGTGCCGTTAGACACTCACATGGCGAGGATAGGACGGCTGCTCGGGGCGACAATGAGAAAAACAGCCGACATGAAAATGGCGCTTGAAATTACAGAAACGTTTAAAAAACTGGCGCCCCGCGATCCTGTAAAATATGATTTTGCCCTGACGCGGTTTGGGATACGCAGTGATTTACAAATCAGTTTCTTGCAGAAAGAGATGAATGGCTGAATAGCGTCGATCCATAATGCAGACCTAACCCGCGGCGGATTCATGGGGAACAACCTGAGCGAAACTACCAGAAGTCTTTAAGATAAAAACGGGCAAATCCGCAAAGTGTTAGTCGGCTGAGTTAAGCGATTGGTTCTGTGCCTTTGTTCTGTTTTCTATAAAACTCAACAAATTTTGAGGGGGAATGGATATCTACTCCTTCCCGCAAAGCAACAGGATAATGCGCTGTATTTCCTGTGACTAAAGACCTTGCTTTTCCTGCGATGGCAACTTCGAGGAATGGTTCATCATCGGTGTCTGGCAAACGACTCTTAAGTGGAGAACTCGAAATAAACTGAGCGTATTGCTTAATAAAATCAATCAAAATGCCAATCGGCTCTTTATTGAACATAAACTTCGGACGATTAAGAACATCCTGGTATTCTGATATTATCCTGGAATCTATGCACAAGATAAGCTCACCTGAAAATACCATACGAACGATTTCACCGCTTGGACCAAAGGGTGTAAGAAGGCCTGAGACAAGAACATTTGTGTCCAAAACGGTTTTCATTTTTTCCGTCTAGACCTTACCGCCCCGATTTCAGCATTGATCTCGTCCAGGGATATCCTATCAGTTCCTTTTTGAGTCGATTCGAATTGAATTGATGCTACGGCATTCGTCGCACGGGCTCGTCGAAATGCAGTTAAAACCTGCTCAAGATTATTTTCATTAACGGATGAAAGAAGTGCGATGGGCCGACCGTTACTTGTCACGATCATTTCCTTGTGCCCCGCCAGTTCCTTCCAAACTTGTGATGATTTTGTTTTTAAATCTCTGACACTTAAGAATTTCATGTTTGCACCTCCAATTGAGTCTCAAATATACACCCAATTGGGTCTCAATGCAAGTTTTGATTTCACTTTGGCACAGAACGCTGCTGCTTTGGAGCGCGCTTCTTTTTGCGCATCCCTAACAGCAGCACGTTATCTGTTCAGTTTATCTAATAATTTCCTTAACTCATAAATACTGTATATTTCCTCAATTGATACAGCAGTTGCATGATAACGGTCTTCCCAAAAGACAATCTTTTTTATGTATAAATAATACGGAATCAAATTACCTACTATTAACATTTAACGAATCCCCCCCAATTATGGCTTTTTTCGCTCCTTTGGGGTTAAAGCGTATCAACTTTTCCCCGTACGACGATGCTTAAAAGACGCTGGAATTTTATTCTCTGATCTGTTAATATTTTGCGATGCACATTCCTTCAGAAACAAAATGTCAACAACTGATGATAAAGATGAAGATGATGAGCCACATTGCGACTCATTCCCATCAGGTCTGCTGTGTTTCCACATTTCTGGTCGATCAACTGACCCTGACCGGCGTTTCACTAAACCGGAAGCTGGTGCGGGCGGCAGCGCTCCTCCACGACATCACCAAGACCAGAAGCTTTGAAACAAAGGAAAACCACGCACTCACCGGCGCCCGGTTTATAAGTGATCTCGGTTATCCGGAGGTGGGATTTATCGTTCGGCAGCATGTGAAGCTGGATAACTATTTCGTCTCAAAAAATCTTTCAGAGGTAGAAATTGTCAACTACGCGGACAAAAGAGTACTTCATGACAAGATCGTTTCACTGAAAGAAAGAATGGATTATATTGTCACAAAATATGGGAAAGAGAAGGAGAGTCGGAAATATATTTATTTTCTAATAGATAAAACGGTGCGACTCGAAAACAGGCTTTTCAGATATCTATCCTTTACGCCTGCCGAACTCAGCGATCTTCTCCCCAAACGCCTGAACCATGGAACCGGCGGGGCTTGAGATTGAAAACAAAATAGTCGATCGGCGTCAATCAAATGATTGCAATCGGGGTCGGGCCACGCAAACTTGGTGATATTTAAAGATTAATGTTCCAAAAATAAGTGTTTTTATCGCTTAAACGCTATTTTCAGGGGTAAAATTACTAGTGTAAGCATCCTGCGCTTCCCGAAGATGATACAAATCTGTCGATTCCACAACTTTGCGGCCCTTTGCCCGAATGCCGAGTTTCTCTTTTATGCTTTCGACAAAACTCTTATTTCCAACAGCGATGCTTTGAGACCATTTGCTCTCTCGAACATAATTTTGTGTCTTGAGAATTTCTTCAACCCACTTTTTGTGAGAATATCAGAGATCAGCAACAGTTGAGATATGAAAAAGATCCGTCAAACGCTTGTAATCTATTAGGGTATTATTTTGGCTAAAGCTATCCGCAAACATTCAAGTGAAAAGATGTGTATGTTTTTCACGTTTGGTATCAGACGGAATGAAAATTAAGATAGATTTGCGAAAAACTTTTTAAATTCATTAAGGAGGTTAATCGTGCCGGAAAATTTACCCGCCTGCGCTCGATGTTCTACTAAGTTGGCCATTCGAATATGCCAGAAAGAAAATGGCAAGGCGCCTCCGGTCTGCCCAACCATTAATCACACCCGGACCCTTGAAAACGCCCTAAAAGAACTAAAAAAGCCGGATGTTATGGAATTTGCCAGACAGGCTTCAATTCAAGAAGCAGAGGGTTATGATGGAAGGAATCGGGGTTATGAATTTTTAAAACCGAGTAAACCTCGAATCGTAGAGACCATGGAATTTGCCCACAAAATGAAATTTAAACGTCTTGGGCTCGTATTTTGTATCGGTCTTCGGAAAGAGGCAAAGGTGGTGGAAAACCTCCTTTTCTCCAATGGGTTTGAGGTGGTCTCAGCCGTCTGCAAGGTCGGACGGGAGCCAAAGGAAACCGTTGGCGTTAGAGATGATCAAAAGATTTGCATTGGAAAATTTGAGGGCATGTGCAATCCGATTGCACAGGCTTATATCCTGAATGCAGAACAAACCGAGTTCAATCTTGTCATCGGCTTATGTGTGGGGCATGATTCTCTTTTCTTAAAATATTCTAAAGCTCTTTGCACGGTGCTGGCTGTTAAGGACCGATTGCTGGGTCATAATCCGCTAGCGGCAATCTACAATATAGACAGCTATTATCGAACACTGAAGTGATTCAACACAGAGAGGTGAAAACAGATGAACGGCGCTCAAAGCCTGGTACAGACCCTGGTTAACGGTGGTGTAAAAGTTTGTTTTACAAACCCTGGTACATCAGAGATACATTTTGTTGCAGCCGTCGATCAAGTTAAAGGCATGCGCACTGTTTTGGGCCTTTTTGAAGGGGTATGCACCGGAGCTGCCGACGGATATGGAAGAATGACCGGAAGACCGGCTTCAACCCTGCTTCATTTAGGACCTGGCCTGGGCAACGGTCTGGCCAATCTTCACAATGCCAGGCGGGCTGGGACGCCGATCGTCAATATTGTCGGGGATCATGCCACATACCATTTAAAGCATGATGCACCCCTGACCACAGATATCGAATCGATCGCAAAGTCAGTATCCGGATGGGTCCGGACATCAAAATCTGCGGCCGCTGTTCCATCTGACGGCGCTGCGGCCATCGCAGCCGCCATGGCGCCTCCGGGGCAGGTCTCTACATTGATTTTACCGGCGGACTGCAGCTGGAACAAAAGTGTGATTCCTGCGCCGAAGCCGGAATTGGTCCAACCGGCGCCCGTTGCGCAGAAAACCATCGAACAGGTGGCGGAAGTTCTCCGCAAAGGAGAACCTACGGTTATTTTGATAGCAGAATCGCTCATGTTGGAAAAAGGCCTGTGGCTGGCGGGCCGCATAGCACGGGCAAGCGGCGCTCGGATTATCGGTCAGAGGGTAAACGGCCGCACCCAGCGCGGAACAGGCCGGGCCGTCATAGACCGGCTTCCATACCCGGTAAAGCCGGCCTTAGAAATGCTAAGAGGCACGGCTCATCTGATTTTGGCAGGTGCGAAACCGCCGGTATCCTTTTTTGCCTGGCCCAATATGCCGAACTGGCTGACCCCTGATGATTGCCAAATCCACACGCTCGCTGAAGCGGATCAGGACGGTATTAAAGCGCTTGAAATTCTAGCCGATCTATTAAATGCACCTTCACAGCCGGAACGGCTCTATGAATTGAACCTCCCGCCGCTGCCGACCGGAGGACTTACGGCTGCAAAGGTTTGGCAGGCGCTGTCAGCACTGATACCGGCGAAGGCCATTATTTCAGATGAAGGGATAACCTCGAGTCGCGATGCGGATAAATGGATGGCCGGTGCGCCTCCCCATGACTGGCTGAGTATCACCGGTGGCGCCATCGGCCAGGGTATGCCGGTTGCGACCGGCGCTGCGGTGGCATGTCCTGACAGAAAAGTGTTCGCAATGCAGGCCGACGGATCTGGTATGTACACCCTGCAATCCCTCTGGACCCAGGCGCGGGAAAAACTCGATGTGGTTACGATTATCTTTTCAAACCGGGCGTATCGGATTTTATTGGGCGAATTAAAGCGGGTAGGCGTAAAAGAGGTGGGGCCGAAGGCCAGCGACATGTTCAGCCTTTCGGATCCTGACATTAACTGGGTCCGGTTGGCAGAAGGCATGGGCGTTCATTCGATGCGGGCCGACACATGTGAGCAGTTCAACAAATATCTTGAAGCAACCATACGATTCCCGGGACCACATTTGATAGAAGCTGTAATATTTAAATAAACTCAACACCTTATGACCACACAGTCAAGCTGCTGCGTCTGTTGACTCGATTGCCGACCGGCTTTTACAGGCCTCTAACTTTTTTCAGGTAACGCCTTAGGTCCCTGTCAAGATCCGGCGGAATCATCATCTGCGGGCGGCTGGCGAGGATTTCTTTATATTTTCGATTGGCCCGGGTTAAGATGTTTTCACGACCATTCTCTTCCCATTTGGCGTAGGACCCCCAAAAAGAAATTGAAGGCAACCATTGGTTCCTGAATTTTTCAAACGTATCTTGATGGAGAAGGTAACTGCCACCCGGACCGATTTCCTGCATGATTTCCAGTGACAAAGCAGCATCCGAGGTGTTGACACCTTCACAAATACGAATTACCCGGCTGATCAGCTCCTGGTCGATGATAAACTTTTCGTAGGAAATCGTCATAACGGCATCTAAAACGCCAAAAACCTGCTCGATCATATGTCCGCCGGCAAGCATTCCCCAAAACATATTTTGCATGGTTTCATACCCGGCCTGTATATCGACTTCCTTTGAATCTGTCATGCCGGCCATAACCCGGGTCGGGACCTGATAGTAATCGATGGCCATTTGCAGGCAGGTTGCATTGATGAGAAATTCCTCGGGTGGCGCATAGATGCAGCTGCCGGTTCGCATGTCGGTCATCGTCGAAGCAGGGCAATAGACGGCCGGTATGCCGGGATTGATCAGCTGTATTAGGGTCAGCCCGGCAACGATTTCGGTATTCTGCTGAACGATAGAGCCGAGCAGACTCATCGGGGCGGTAAAGCCGGCCATGGCACTGGACAGAATAAATACCGGTTGTTTGTGCTTGGCATATTCAAGGATGGTCTCCAGGGTGTCCGTGGTATATTTAAACGGACTTAACGGATTGGTGCTGACTCCGATGCAGTAGTTGTTTTTCAGATAATTTTCGCCAAATACCATTTCAACCATTTTTAAGGATTCCCCGGCTTTTTTGAATACGGTGCTACTGCCGATCAGCGGTTTATCCGTGTGTTTAATCGTTTCATAGAGCATGTACAGTGCCCTTTCGGAAACTTCGACGTCATGCGGGGCCACCGGGGTGGCGCCGGTCAATTTCACGATGTCGCTTGCCTGGGACAGCTTTTGAAAATTGGTATAGTCTTCAAGAAGGCCCTGCCGCTTTCCTTTATCCAAATCCTCACAAAATACACAGCCGACATTGGGATGGGGTGCAATTCCATCACCGATGGTAACTGACTGCGTATCGTTTCTGGCCTGATGCCGATAAGTGACGGGTGTCTGTTTCATGGTCTGCTCGGCCATTACCCTTGGGATATACACCGTTTTTCCTTCGACCTTGGCGCCATGTTTTTTAAACAGTTCTAACACTGCGCCGTGTTCGAAAACAACGCCGGTCTCTTCCAGAAGCTTGATTGTCGCTTCATGAATCCGGGGGAGTTCTGCATCTCCCACGATTTTCATGCGCGGCAGTTTTCTCGTAACGGAATTACAAAAGGTGTTGGCTGCAATCATATCTTCAGCTCTCTTTTTGGCTCCTGAAATCGATCCTTTTTTTGAAGAGATTCACGCAATTAATTTTAAGATCGAGTATTTCAGCGATACGGAACTTGGCATCGATCCCTTTGGACACACCAGGACATTCATTGAGGGTCCCCAGATCCATATCTTCCCTCACCTCGCGCATGGCAACCGGATCCGCAAGATCGGCTACCGAAACCCCCAGTTTGTCGGCTACATACTTTTTGGCAGCGTCAATCTTCATCGCCCGGTTCAGCTGCAAACGCGCCACCAGATCTCCGGCAGTGCGTAATCCGCCCATCCCCGAAACGATGGCATGCGCCGCATGCATGCCATATGGATCGCCGACGCCAACCTACAACCCGTCCAGACGGCAGATCTCCACATGTGCTTTGGAAGCCCTTGATAAAGCATCCACCGGCGGTGTAATGGCCAACGGGATACCGCATACGCCCATTCCCACGGCGGCGTGGATCGGGATGTCAGCCGTTTCCGTGCACGCTTTCGTGTAAGTAACCGAGCGTGCCAGATTGAAGGGGAGCGATCTGTTACTGACGATATTGATAGCCGGCCCAAAGATGGTCACACCGGCTTTCTGGGCCAATTTTACCTGGTCGTGCGGGTAAAGCCCTGCCAGCAAAACCCCATCGTACGTCAGATCGCCATGAAGGCCCAATATGAACTCCGATGCCATCCCCATTTCAATACCCATTTCGGGGTATTTTTTGCGCAGAATCTCCACTGCGCGCAACGCGGCTAAGAACTCCGCATCACCCGCAGCAGCGGTGGTATCAAAGTTGATCCCATCGGCGCCTGTTTCATACATTTGGCTTCCGACATAAACCATATCTTTAACCGCATGTTCCACCGCCTCTTCAAATGACTCCCTGGCCTCTGAAATTTTGCCCTGCGGCAGCAGATCCATCGGATTGGGGCAGGGCCCGTCCGGCTGGCTGTACAGACCTAAATTCGGCATGGCGCCATAAAGAAGCGGCGGTATGGTGATTAACAGCGCCTGCTCTAAAATAGGCTGCTCAAAAATCACAATCGGTTTTACCGGTTTGAAACTGTAGTCGATATGGGCAAGCTCAAGGCTATCGGCCCCCAGCGCGCGCTCCAAAACCTGCAGCGATTGGATTTTACTTAAAGATATATGCGCCCGTTTGAGCTTTGTAGTACTGCTGTCGTAGGTGAGGCAGACTTCCTTTCCTTGCTCCACCGAAACGGCTTTATCGGTGCATTGATGTATTTCAAACAGATATTTGATTTCATTCGGCGTAAGCGGCGAAACCTTAGCCCGGTCAGCCGCGTCACTCGTTCCTTCTTCCAGATCGCTGTGAAGTTCAGCTTCGGTCAGCTCCACGCGGCGGCCATCACCCATTCGTGTTTGAATTTTTCCCATTTTTTCTCCTATTAATTCTATTTTTGGGAAACCTGCAATTCCTCTTCCGCATCCTCAATGATCGATCGGATCGTTTTCAAAAC
>CAZSON010000045.1:14163-15773 GCA_964608375.1 uncultured Desulfobacter sp.
AAACCTGCAATTCCTCTTCCGCATCCTCAATGATCGATCGGATCGTTTTCAAAACAGTGTCCGGAAGCGGCGGTGGCTCATATGTTTCAAGGATATAGAGCATTTTTCCCTTGGCTCTTTGGTAGACATCCGTACTGCCTGCCTTTTCCCAATCCTCCCGCACCGTACGATCGATCAATTCGGCCTGTGATTGGGACCGCATGTGGTTAAAGGTATCCTCATGGCTCAGAAAGTCCTTAAAAATCCCGACATCCTTGATTACATCGAGTGCCAGGGTTTCATCATTGACCGGAACGCCATTGACCGCATATTTGATCATTCCCGCAGTTTCGTTGTCGATTACCAGTTGGGCCAGATCGAAAGTGATTCCCATTTCCAGCATCCCCAACCCGTATATGACGTTGGCCCCTGCCAACGCCGGTAACAGGGCGGTGATTGTCTTTTCGTGACCGGACTGATAATCACATATTTTGGTGTCTGCCTACCCGCCGGCAACAAAGCATGGCAAGCTATAGTATCGTGCAAGCCTTGCGACCGCTGCGCTGATCATCGCAAGCTCGGGCGATCCCACCGACGCGGTCGCCCTGCGCAGATCCATAGCGCACGTGGAACTGCCGTATACAAAAGGCGAACCTTTGCAAACAAGTTGGTTCAACACCAAACTGGAGAGGACCTCACAATTTTGTGAAACCAAAGTGCCGGCCAGATGAACCGGTGAGGACGCACCTGACATGGCCATTCCGATAACATTCAACCCAAGTCCGTTAAGAGCAGCCTCAATAATAATTTCGCAGTGATCCTTTGGGAGTTTGAGCGGACTAACAGGGCAGGTAGCAAAGGAGAGCAAGGGACGTTCGCGGAGGTTTTCTTTACCGCCCGAAATAGCTACCAGCATTTCCACAATTTTTTTAGCCTGATAACGGTTTACCGGGCCCAGCCAATGGTGTTTGGTGGTGTTTGTCAGTGATGCTTCCGCATTGTGAAGGGCTTGCACCCGAGGTGGTTTGTCATGAGAGCACATGCACCGTTCATAGGTTTCCACATGCTCCAGATAATCGATGATCCTTGCCGCTTTTTCGATATCCGCTTTGGTGGTATCTCTGAGATCATCCGTATATGGATCAACAAACATGATGCCTTCGCCGAAATTGGTAAATGATACCCGCGTATCTTCAAGCACGATATCGCTTTGAGGTATGCGACCGAAGGCGTGAAATGTGGAAGGCGCGGAACGAATCGCATCCTCCACGACATGGGGTGGCATCTTTACGATTTTATTTTTCGAATCGACAATCGCCCCTCCCCCGTCAAAAACCTCCAGGGCCTCGGTGCTTTCAACGAAGACACCGGTGCTTTTTAGAACTTCCAAAGTAGCAAGGTGAATTTCATTAAGCTCGTCATCGGTAAACAGATTGAGTCCAAATCCCCCGCTATGCTTCTTGCCGGCTTTTAGACCTCGTTTCATAAATCACCTCCTATCGAACAAATGTCCATCCCATGTAAATTCAGCTTTGGAAAATTATACTCTTTCAGAACTGAGAAATTATTTCTCAAGTTTCGCACCTGATATTTTAATAAAAGTCGCATCAGGCATAGGGTAAAAAGAAATT
>CAZSON010000046.1:0-15664 GCA_964608375.1 uncultured Desulfobacter sp.
ATGCAGCCTGATTTAACACCAAAACAGGAGCAACTTTTAAGTTATTTTAAACGCGAGATCACACAGACCGGAAAGGTACCCAGCCTGCGCCGGGCTGCCGCTGATATCGGTGTGAGTCACGCGGCGATATCACAACTGATAAAAACACTCGAGCAAAAAGGGTTTATAAAACGTGCCGGGCGTTACAGCCGCACCATATATCTGCTCAACCGCACCCGGGAACCAGCGGGTATCATGCGCTGGCTGCAAGTGCCGATTGTCGGCACTATCGCCGCCGGTTTGCCTTTATATGCCCAGCAGGAATGGGACGGTAGTGTGGTCGTGGATGCGGCCAGATACCACGGTTTAAATCTGTTCGCCCTCAAAGTAAAGGGTGACTCGATGCGGGATGCGGCCATCGTAGATGGGGATCTGGTCATTTGTGAACCCCGGCAATATGCGGAAAACGGCGAGATCGTCGTTGCATTGATCCAGCAGGAAGAGGCCACGGTCAAGCGGTTCTTCCGCCGGAAAAACCAAATTGAGCTTCGCCCTGAAAACCCGGCCTATAGACCGGCGACATATGCGTTTAACGAAGTTTTGATCCAGGGGAAGGTGATCGGCCTTTGCAGGGGACCGGAAGTGATGGATAGGCTTTAAAATGAGGGAAAGAGAACCCGACCCATGCCGTCTGTTTGTCGGCACAAGCGGCTATGCCTATACCGAGTGGGTTGATGCCGGTTTTTATCCGCCCGATGCAAAGTCCGGCCGGATGCTACCGCTGTATGCCCGGTATTTTCCGATTACCGAACTCAACTACACCTGGTACCAGATGCCACGGGCCGATGCGATCGAGCGCCAGCGCCAACTGGTCCCACCAAAATTTTTGTTTGCCGCTAAGTTGACCCGAAATCTCACCCATGAAATCGACCTGGATCAGTGGCCCGAGCATGCGGATCATTACCGAAATGGCGTGACACCACTGCTTCAGACCGATCAACTGGCGGCCGTGTTGATTCAGCTTCCCCCTTCGTTTGCCCGCACACCGGGCAATCGAAAGTATCTGGCCACCCTGATCGACAAACTCCACACTCTTCCCCTGGCAATAGAGTTTCGCCACCGATCGTGGGCGAACGACCACGTGTTCGCTGAACTGGAACGTCGCCGGGTGACGCTGGTCGCCGTAGACGAACCCAAGCTGCCGGGTCTCTTTCCTGCCTTGGATGTGGTAACCAACCCGAACCTATTTTATGCCCGTTTTCACGGCCGCAATGCCAAAGGGTGGCGTTCGGGGAAAATGCAGCACCAGTTTGACTACAACTACTCCGATGCTGAATTGGGCAGCTGGGTCGAAGAGAAAATTGTACCGATGGGCAAACAGGCCCGCCGGGGGGTTCTTTTTTTCAACAATCATGTTCGCGCCCAGGCACCGGAAAATGCCCGGAGAATGACCGGCCTGCTCAAAGAACAGGGCCTGGCGGTGGTTGAACTGCAATGATGCAACAAACGAAGATGCCAGGTTACGCGGTGTAGGGAAAAAATATGCGTGAACGATCCATCATCCATTTAAATGTGGCTGATTTCGCGGTGGCGGTAGAACGGGTTTTGGACAGCCGACTGCGAAAGCGACCGGTCATTATCGCCCCTGAAGGCGCAACACGGGCTGCTGTGTATGATATGAGCGATGAAGCATACCAAAACGGGGTGCGAAAAGGCATGGCGTTGCGACGGGCCCTGCGCTATTGCCAGGATGCCGCTGTGTTGTCACCCCACCCCGACCGTTATGAACGATCGATGACAGCGTTTTTAAAACACACCCTCCCCTTTTCACCGTTTATCGAGATGACCGACCACAACGGGCATCTGTTTGTCGATGCCACCGGAACCGGAAAATTATTCGGCCCGCCACCGGACGTGGCCTGGCGTATCCGAAAAATCATACGGGCCGAGATGGGGTTAGACCCGATCTGGTCTGTTGCGCCCAATAAGCTGGTGGCCAAGGTCGCCACCCGCATCGTCAAGCCGACCGGCGAATATATCGTTCGTGCAGGGGATGAAGAGGCTTTTCTGGGTCCTTTGCCGATTCACTTCATCCCTGGAATAGAACAAAATGATCTGAACTGTTTTTATGAATTCAATCTGACCCGTGCCTGCCAGGTAGCGCGCCTTTCGAAGGCACAACTCGATGTTGTGTTCGGGAGACGGAGCCAGGACCTGTACGCTGCCGTCCGTGGCATTGATCCGTCTCCGGTCTTTTCCGTCGAACAAAAACGGCCGCTGGTAAGGGCTGATCATGAATTTGGAAACGATACCAATGATGTGATCGTGGTAAAAAGCGCATTATACCGATTGATTGAACAGGTTGGAGCAGATCTGCGCAAGCGGCGCACCGCAGCAAGGCGCGTTGGGATCATTCTCGACTATTCCGACGGTGGCCGAATAATCCGCCAGGCAACCGCCAACCCGGCAACCGCCAATGATTTTTTTCTGTTTGCCGTGGCAAAACTGGCTTTGAAGCGTGCCTGGACACGCCGTGTCCGCATTCGGCATCTACGGCTTGTTTGCGATCGTCTAACCTATCCACCTGCCCAGCTACCGCTTTTTTCCGAATACGAAAAAGAAAATAAAATCAGAGATACCCTGATCAGCACCCTTGACTTAATCCGCCGCCGGTTCGGTTCGGGCGCCATTCGTGTGGGACAGACGCTGGCGGCATAGGAATCTCTTTATCCGGCCTTATGATATATCATGATCCCTTTAACCGTCCGCTCATACTACACCCTTATGTGGGGTGTAAATTCACCGGAGATGATTTGTCGGGCTGCAAAACAGCGGGGATACGACCGGCTGGCCCTCACGGACACAGATAACCTTTACGGTCTGTGGTCTTTTTTAAAAAGCTGCGAACGCGAAGAGATCACACCGATCATCGGTACGGAGTTGACAGATCCTCTCTCGGGCTACCGGGCCGTCTGCCTGGTCGAAAACAACGAGGGCTATCGCAATCTCTGCCGGCTGATCACCCGCCGCCATTTAGATGACCGGTTTGATTTGAAGACAGCTATCCCGGCTAACGCCAAAGGCCTGGTTGTCATGACCTCCTCCTCTGAATTTTTGCCGGATTGGCATGGGGCCGGCGTGACGGTGGCGGCGACGGTTCCCCGCAAACCTGGCGGAACCGCCCTTCAACTTCGCCGTTTGTCTCAACACCTCGGCATACCGATGGTTGCCACACCATCGAGTTTTTTTCTCAACCCGGATGATATCGGAATTCACCGGGTACTGCGGGCGATCGATCTGAACACATCCCTTTCCCGATTGACCGCAAAGGATGCCGCACCTCCCGATGCATACCTTGCACCGGCATCGGTCTATGCCGATCGCTTTGATATCTGGCCGGATGTTCTTCGATCCACCGAGACTGTTGCCGAACGTTTGACCTTTACCGGTCCAAAATCTGAGCTGATTCTGCCGCCTTTGAGCAACATAGCCGGACAGACACCCGGGCATCTTCTGCGAAATGCCGCTTATAAAGGGGCATGCAGGCGCTACGGAACCGACCTGCCTGAAACCGTTGTCGATCGGATGGAATATGAGCTGCGAATCATTGAAAAGATGAATTTTTCTTCGTACTTTCTCGTAGTGCAGGACATCGTATCCCGAAGTCCTCGAATTTGCGGTCGTGGAAGCGGCGCTGCATCCCTGGTTGCTTACAGCCTCGGCATAACCAATGTCTGCCCGATCAAACACAATCTTTATTTTGACCGGTTTCTGAATCCGGGACGAACCGATCCGCCTGATATCGACATCGACTTTGCGTGGGATGAACGGGATGATGTGCTCCATTCCGTATTAAAACAGTTTAACGGACACGCTGCCCTGGTCAGCAACCATGTTGCCTTTCAACCCCGCATGGCCATACGGGAAACCGCCAAAGTTTTTGGACTCACCGATAGAGAGATCGGCCAGGTATCCAAACGTATTCCCTGGCTCTGGCGATCGGTCGGGGCCGATGATGACCTGCTCACCCGGCTTCGCCGGCTGCCGGAGCTTGGAGAGCTCGATTTTCCCGAGCCCTGGCCCCGGATCATCCGCATTGCCCAGCGTATTATCGGAATTCCACGCTATCTTTCGGTTCACCCCGGAGGGATGGTGATCACGCCAAATTCCATTGACGAATATGTCCCGATCGAGGCGGCCCCCAAGGGGGTGCCGATTATCCAGTGGGAAAAGGACGGCGCGGAAGAGGCCGGGCTGGTCAAGATCGATCTCCTTGGCAACCGCTCCCTGGGCGTCATTCGCGATGCGATTTCAAATCTTTCCAGAAACGGCATCTTATTTGATGAAAAAGGCTGGGAACCGGAAGAGGATCCTGACACCCGGAAAAATGTGGCCAAGGGTCATACCATGGGATGCTTCTATATCGAAAGCCCTGCCACACGGCTTTTGCAGAAAAAAGCAAAGGTCGGCGATTTTGAGCATCTGGTGATCCACAGCAGTATTATCCGTCCTGCAGCCAATGAGTTTATCCGCGAATATGTCCGGCGGCTGCATGGCGGCCATTGGGAGCCGATTCACCCTCTGCTCAAAGATGTACTCGATGAAACATACGGCATCATGGTCTATCAAGAGGATGTCTCCAAAACCGCTGTTGCGCTGGCCGGGTTTTCGCATGCAGATGCCGACGGTCTGCGAAAGATCATGTCCAAAAAAGACAGGGTCGGAAAACTTCGGGACTACAAAGCACGTTTTACTGCAGGCGCACGGTCCCAAGGGGTTCTTGATGAGCAGATTGAGGCGATTTGGAACATGATGATGAGTTTTGAAGGGTATTCCTTCTGCAAACCCCACAGCGCCAGTTATGCACGTGTTTCTTTCCAGGCAGCTTACCTGAAGACCCATTATCCGGCAGAATTTATGGCAGCGGTGATCAGCAATCGAGGGGGGTTTTACAGCGCCTTTGCATACGTATCGGAAGCCAGACGCATCGGTGTGAAAATCCTATCCCCTGATGTCAACAAAAGCGATATCCGCTGGAAAGGCGCTGACGGCGCCATGCGTGTGGGGCTGTTGTCCATCAAACATGTCTCTACCGAGACGCAACAGCGCATCGTCAAACAGCGGGAAACCGCTCCCTATGTTAGTATGACCGATTTTTTTAAACAGGTTCAACCGGACGATACTGAAGCCCGCTCATTGATTCATGCCGGTGCGTTTGACACGCTCCACCCCCAAAAAAATCGTGCTGAACTGCTGTGGGAGCTGGCATGCTGGAAAAAAACAAGATCCATCCGGTCCAAAAATTCAGATCTTTTCGACATCGAGCCGGAGATGGATAAACCGTCACTTCCGCCGGAGAGCGAGCTGAACCGTCTGAGGCAGGAATTTACAGCACTCGGCTTTTTGTGCGACCGGCATCCGATGACCCTCTATACCGATCAATTGCAAGGAAAGGGGATCGTCAATGCCGGGGACCTGCCCCGCTTCGTGGGCAGACATGTCAAGGTGGCCGGTCTGTTGATCACCGGTAAAGTGGTGCGCACCAAACACGGTGATCCGATGGAATTTTTAACCTTTGAGGATGAAACCGGTCTGATCGAAGCCACTTTTTTCCCAAAGGTCTATCATCGCTTCTGCAGCATGTTGGACAAAAGCCGTCCGTTCATCCTTTGCGGCAAAGTGATGGAAGACTTTGGCGCACATACGCTCACGGTCAATCAGGTGGCGGCTGCTAACAAAACACGCGCATAACCCCTGATGGGAATCGTTATTCTCTTCAAACAGCAGTGCACCCTTTTGACTTGACAAAAAATTTATATTTTGGAATGCTTCAGTTAAGAATAAAGAGGTACTTGCAGCCATTTTTATGGATCGGTGTTATCAACGTGCGGAAGAACAAAAAATACCACACCCTGTTTACCGAATCCAGGGATGCCATCTATATTGCCAGTCCTGCGGGTAAATTGCTTGGCACCAACCCATCCTTTTGCAAGGTGTTCGGTTTAAACAAAAAAGAGACCATCGGCAAACTTAATATGCAGCAATTGTATGCCGATCCGGGCGATAATGATAGAATCAGGCAGAAGATTAACCAAAAGGGCTTTGTAAGAGATTATGAGGTAAAACTTCGTAAAAAAAACGGTGTGGTCATGGACTGTCTTGTGACCGCCACCGACCGCCGGTCACAAGACGACCGCATGCTGGGGTACCAGAGCATCATCCGGGACATTACCGAGCGCAAGCACATAGAAAAAAAGATTCAGCAAAGCTATCTTATCCAAAGCATTATCAATCAATTGCTGCGGGTGTCCCTAGAAAATATTTCGCTGAAAGAGATTCTGGCACAATTCATTGAATTGATCACCTCTATTCCATGGCTTTCGCTTCAGTCAAGGGGAAGCATATTTCTGACCGATTCTTCCATGGATATATTAACCATGAAAGCATCCCGCGAACTGACCCGGGCACATCTGCGATTGTGCGCGCAGGTCCCTTACGGCAGATGTCTTTGTGGACGCGCCGCACGATCCGGTGAGATTGTGTTTGCAGATTGCATTGATGAGCGTCACGAAAATCGTTATAAACCGATGGCACCTCACGGACATTACTGTGTTCCCATCATTTCTCCCGCGAAAAAAGTGGTTGGAGTGATTAACCTCTATTTACGGGTGAATCACCGCCGAGATCGAAAGGAGGAAGAGTTTTTAACGGCGGCGGCCAGCGCTTTGGCCGGTATCATCGAGCGAAAACAGACCGAGCAGAGGCTGAGAAAAAGAGAAAGGGAGTTGGGGATCAAGAGCAAAAACCTCGAAGAGGCTAATATTGCCCTCCGACTTTTACTAAAGAGCCAAAATGAAGACAAAAAAGAGCTTGAAGAAAAGATTCTGTCCAATGTAAAGGAACTGGTCTCACCTTATATCTGTAAGTTGAAAAAAAGCGGGCTGAACGAAAGGCAGATGGCCTACACAGATATTCTTGAATCCAATTTAGACGACATTGTGTCCCCTTTTTCACGCAGACTCTCCGGCAAATATCTAAATTTGACCCCGGCGGAGATTCGCGTGGCCAACCTTGTCAGACAGGGAAAAACCACAAAAGAGATTGCCGGCCTGCTGAATCTGGCCAGCCGGACAATCGGGGCGCATAGAGAGAGTATCAGAAAGAAGCTCCGGATCAAAAACAAAAAAATCAACTTAAGATCCTATCTTTTATCCCTCCAGTAATACCTATATTTTATCGGTATTTTATCGGCAATAATGTAGGCTTGACTTTTGAATAACTTCTGGCAAAATATGTAGAGCGGAATCAAAATTCCTTTTTAGATAAATTTCCGAGGAAGGGGGGGCGTATGGATATTTCTAGACGTAATTTTCTGAAAGTCTCTGGAGCGGCTGTCGCCGCAAGCACGGTAGGACTTGAACTCGCATCGCCTCAGGAGGCCGATGCAAAAGAACTCCCAATAGCAGGCGCAAAGACAACGCAAACCATCTGTCCGTACTGTGCCGTCGGATGCGGCATGATTGTTCATAGCAAAAACGGCAGAGTCATCAACACCGAAGGCGACCCCGAGCATCCGATTAACGAGGGCACCCTTTGTTCAAAGGGGGCCTCTCTCTACCAGGTCGTAAACAATCCCAAAAGGATTACAAAGCCGCGTTACCGGGCGCCTGGCGCAACCGACTGGAAGGAAGTGGAATGGAACTGGGCGCTGGACGAAATCGCAAAGCGAATCAAAGATACCCGGAATAAGACCTTTGTGAGCAAGAACGCCAAAGGCCAGGTGGTCAACCGATGTGACGGCATTGCCCATGTGGGAAGCGCTGCCCTCGACAACGAAGAGTGTTATATTCTTCAGAAGTGGTTGCGCTCATTGGGTCTCGTTTACATCGAACACCAGGCCCGTATCTGACACTCCGCCACTGTTGCGGCTCTGGCAGAGTCGTTCGGTCGCGGTGCAATGACAAACCACTGGATAGACATCAGAAACGCTGACGTCATTCTGATTATGGGCAGCAATGCAGCCGAGAATCATCCTATCAGCTTCAAGTGGGTGATGGCAGCCCGGGAAAAAGGGGCGAAGCTGATCAGCGTGGATCCCCGATTTACGCGCACATCGGCCAAGGCAGACATTTACGCACCCCTGCGCTCCGGATCAGACATCGCCTTTTTAAGCGGGATGATGCGATACATCATTGAAAACAAACGCTATGATGAATTCTATATCAAAAATTACACCAATGCACCGTTTCTGGTCAACGAAGGCTTCAAGATGCCCGGGGACTTGGATGGTATTTTCTCAGGCTACGATCCGAAAAAGAGAAAGTACGATAAAAAGAGTTGGGCATTTCAGAAAGATGACAATGGGATTGTAAAAAAGGATGAATCGCTCTCAAACCCGATGAGTGTTTTTCAGCTTCTCAAAAGACACGTTTCACGCTACACGCCTGAGGTAGTCACGAGCATCACCGGCACGCCGAAAGACAAGCTGCTTGAAATCTACGAGGCCTATGCCGCTACGGGCACTCCCGACAAAGCCGCCACCATCATGTATGCCATGGGCTGGACCCAGCACACCGTCGGCACGCAAATTATCCGAAACATGGCCATGATTCAGCTCATGCTGGGGAACATGGGTATTGCCGGCGGCGGTGTGAACGCACTGCGGGGTGAGAGCAATGTTCAGGGCTCCACCGATCACTGCCTCCTCTTTCACATCCTGCCTGGGTACCTGAAGACACCGCGGGCCAAAGATGCCACTCTTGAGGCGTATAATAACCACTACACTCCAAAAACCAAAGAGCCGAACAGCGCCAACTGGTGGGGTAACTATCCCAAATACTCGGTCAGCCTGCTAAAGGCCCATTACGGTGCAGCCGCCACAGCCGAAAATGAATTTGGCTATCAGTGGTTGCCGAAGCTCGATGATAGCCAGAACGCCTCATGGATCATGCTTTTTCATGAGATGCTCAAGGGCAAATTCAAAGGGTTTTTCGCCTGGGGTCAAAACCCTGCCTGTTCGGGCACCAATGCGGGCAAGGTTCGGAAAGCCATGGCCAAACTCGATTGGATGGTCAATGTAAACCTATTTGACAATGAAACCGGCTCATTCTGGAAAGGGCCGGGCATGAAACCGGAAAAAATAAAGACCGCCGTTTTCGAACTTCCCTGCGCCGCATCGGTTGAGAAGGAGGGAAGCATCACCAATTCGGGCCGGTGGGCCCAGTGGCGATATAAGGCCTCCGATCCACCAGGTCAGGCCAAAGCCGACTCCTGGATTATCAATGAACTCTTTTTCCGGGTCAAAAAACTCTATGATGCCGAAGGCGGCGCCTATCCCGATCCGGTCGTAAACCTTGCCTGGGATTATGGGTATAAAGGACCCGACGGTAAGATTTCCCGCATCGATATTCATGCTGTCGCCAAAGAGATAAACGGTTATTTTCTAAAAGATGTTGAAATCAAGGGCAAACACTTCAAAGAGGGAACCCTGGTGCCGAGTTTTGGATACCTGAAAGATGATGGATCGACCTCCTCCGGTAATTGGCTTTATAGCGCGTCTTATACTGAAAAAGGCAACATGATGGCCAGGCGGTCAAAAAAAGATCCATCGGGGATGGGGCTTTTCTCCGAATGGTCGTGGTGCTGGCCGGTGAACCGCCGGATTATTTACAACCGGGCGTCGGTTGACGAAAAGGGCCGACCCCGGAACCCCAGGCGGCCGGTGATTTACTGGAACGGTAAAAAATGGATCGGGGATGTGCCGGATGGCGGGTGGCCACCGCTCGAAAACCGTGCAAAAACAAAGCTGGCGTTCATAATGAAACCGCATGGGGTGGCACACATTTTCGGCCCCGGCCGGGCGGACGGACCCTTCCCGGAACATTACGAACCGTTGGAATGCCCGGTTCAGACCAACCTCCTCTCAAAGACCCACCGGATAAATCCGGCTGCCAAAATGTTCTTTGCCTTGGAAGGCGCTCATGAGTTCCCAAAAAAGGGAGGCGGCTTGGCTGAAGATGTTTTTGCCGTCTGCGATGTCCGTTATCCCTATGTGGCGACCACCTATCGGGTGACCGAGCACTGGCAAACCGGGGTTCTGACCCGGCATTTGCCCTGGCAGCTTGAACTTCAGCCTCAAAACTTTGTCGAGCTCAGCAAAGCACTTGCTAAAGAAAAGGGAATCAAAAGCGGAAGCAAGATAAAGATTTCGTCGGCCAGGGGTCAGGTCTACGCCATCGCCATCGTCACCGACCGGTTCAAGCCGTTTAAGGTGATGCATTCGACCGTCCATCAGGTCGGCCTGCCGTGGTGTTTCGGCTGGCAGTACCCGGAAGACGGCAGTGGGTTTGACAGCTCGAACCTGCTGACGCCGACCGTAGGGGATGCCAATACGATGATTCCGGAAACCAAGGCTTTTATGGTCAACATTGAAAAGGCATAAAGGGGGTGACACATATGGCCGATCAAATGAAAAAATTGAGCGGACTCGATTTTCTTAAACAACGGAAAGGTCTGTTGATTACACCTGAGATTTGCACCGGCTGCAGGGGATGTCAGTCAGCCTGCAAGGAATGGAATAAACTTCCCGCCGAAAAGACAAACAACCGAGGCACTTACGAGAACCCACCGGATTTGACCGCCAATCTCTACAACAAGATCAGATTCGTTGAGGTTCCCGCCAAAGAGATGGAGTGGCTCTTCATCAGTCAGCGATGCATGCACTGCGGTGATGCCGGCTGCATGGCGATATGCCCCGTACCCGGCGCCATCACGCGAACCCAACAGGGGGCAGTAGTATTTAACAAGGAGCGGTGCATCGGCTGCAAGCTCTGTCAAGCCGGATGTCCGTTCAGCATTCCCCGCTACGATGCAAACAATAAGATATCCAAATGTGACCTCTGCGCCAGCCGGATCGAAAACGACCTTGCTCCGGCATGCGCCAAGACCTGCCCGACCGGCGCGATACGCTTCGGCGACCGGGTGGATTTAATTGCCCAGGCGAACACTGCCGGATATAAAACGCTATACGGTCAGGCCGATCTGGCCGGTCTTGGGGTGATGTACGCTTTTAAAAAATCGCCCGGGTATTACGGGTTTGATGCCTCTCCGAACATTCCTCCAACAGTGGCGTTCTGGCGAAGTGTCCTGAAACCGCTCTCTCTCATCGCCTTGGGCGCCGGGGTGGCTTTAACCGCCGCACACTACTTCAGCTTTGGACCGATTGAGAATGATGACAAAGAGAAAGGAGGTGCTGAATCATGAAGACCGTCGAGAAAACCACTCGAGGTGAGCGCGTGAATCACTGGGTGTTGGGGACAAGCTTCTTCGTTCTGTTGATCACCGGTTTAGGGTTCCTTTTTCAATCCATTAATTGGTTCAATATCATTTTCGGCGGCTATCCGCTGGCATCATATATCCACCACTGGGCCGGTGTGGTTTTTATCATTTCGATTCTTTTTACGATGCGCAGCTTTTTGCTGGAATCACTCAGCTTCAGCTCCGATGATATCAGGTGGTTAAAGGTGGGCGGGGGATATTTTTCTGATACAGAGCCGCCTCCCCAGGGCCGGTTAAACGCCGGTCAGAAGCTGATGTATCTGGTTGTTCTGATCTGCGGTCTGTTAATCGCAGCATCGGGTCTCATCATGTGGCTGGCCAGCGATGCAAGGTCATGGATGCAGACCGGGCATCTGCTGCACAACATTGCCGTGGTTGTTTTTTGTTTCGTCATTCCTGCGCATGTTTATATTGCCATCACGGCTACGCCGGGTGCTTTTGCCATCATGACTCGCGGAACGGTTCCGCTGACCTGGGCCAAAAAGAAGCATGGCAAGTGGGTTGAAAAGATGGGGTTGGGGTAAGTGAAAAGGGGGTTTACGCGTGATTATTTTCAGATATATATGAAACTGTTATTGTTTTTGTCAGTTGCACTGGTCCCCTTTTCCCACAGCGCCGATATGCGCTATCATATTCCACTCGAAGGTTCTCCCTCTGTCGGCCCGATCGATGCCGCGCTGACCATTGTAGAATTTCTCGATTACCAGTGACCCCACTGTGTCGGGGTCGGGCCGACCTTGCACCGGCTGCTTTTAGAGTACCATGGAAGGGTTAGGTTTGTAGTCAAGATGTACCCATACCGGTATCGGGATTTTTCTCATATGGCTGCGGAGGCCGCATTGACCGCCTGGGACATGGGTAAATTTTGGCCGATGCATCAACTTTTGCTTGAAAAATCACCTCGCCTGGACCGCCAAAGCCTGATCCGGTATGCCGGCACCTTGGGTCTTGACACGGCGGTTTTCACCCGAAACCTCAATCAGATGGCACATGGCAAAATCATCGAGCGTGATAAAAACCTGGCGGTATCGATCGATCTATACAACACACCGGCGTTCTTCTTTAATGGCCGAAAAGTCCTTGGCAACCGGCCCTATGCGTATCTAAAAAGAATTTTTAAAGAGGAATTGAATGTCGCGGACCATTAACATTTCCTTTTTTGTTGTTGGTCTTATCATTTTCCTGCAAGTGCTGAAGAGCCCCGCCCTGGCCGGAAAACTGGAGCCGTTGACTGCGCCTGTTACTCCGAAATGGAATCCTCAGACGATCGAGAAGATCGAACTCGGCAAAATGCTTTTTTTCGACCGGCGACTATCGGGTGATGGTACGATGAGTTGCGGTTCCTGCCACCTGCCGGAGCTCGGATTCACCGATGGCCAGGCGATATCTCTGAGTTATCCGACGACCCGAAACTGGCGAAATGCCCCCACGCTGATTAATGTGGCTTTCAATCGATACCTGTTTCACGACGGCCGGGCAGAAAGTCTTGAAGAACAGGCGTTGTTCCCCATGATGTCGGCTTTTGAGATGAATCAGAACCTCGATTTCCTCGAGGAAGAAATTCGGTCGGTTCCGCAATACGTGAAACGATTCAGAAAGGTATTCGGCACCGATGATGTGACCCGAAAGAGAATCGGCATGGCCATTGCAGCCTTTGAAAGGACCTTGATTTCCGGCAATGCGCCGCTTGACCGATACCTGAATGGCGATAAAGCGGCCCTCTCATCGCCGGCCAAAAAGGGGCTCAAGATATTTACCGGCCAGGGGAAATGCGTTACCTGCCATTACGGGGTTAATTTGAAAGATGACAAGTTCCATGCCCTCAACACGCCTGAAAACATCCGATTTAATAAAGACCCTCGGGTTGCCGCCACCCGTAGGTTTGTTGCAAAGTTACTGCAGTACGAGGCATACAGGACGCTTGAGGAAGATCCGGGCAGGTACCTGATTACCAAAAAGGACGAGGATTGGAAAGCCTTCAAGACGCCCACCTTGAGAAATATCTCTCAAACCGCCCCTTATATGCACAACGGCATCTTTGAAACATTGGATGAAGTGATAACCTTTCTGGATCATGGCGGGGGTCCGGGCAATACCTCCCTAGACCCGCTTGGCCTGAGGAATGCTGAAAAGGGGTATCTAAAGCGGTTCCTTATCGAAGCCTTAACCGGAGAGGATATCATCATCAAATATCCCAAATTGCCTTAACACCACATCGCTGTGCCCGATAATCGACCATTCACCCGAATACCTAATCGATCCCGTGTTCCGTCTTTTCAATCCGCACCATCACGGCTTTCATGTTCGGAAATCCGCTGATCGGATCAACCTCGTTATCGTCGGTAAGCAGGTTGATATTGGCATCGTCCCACCCATGCGTCACTTGCAGAAATCCGGGTAGGATGTCGCCGGACTTCACGATTTTTGTGCGTATCTCTATTGAACCTTGCGTTGAGATAACCCGTATACGTTCTTTGTCGTCAATTTGCAGTTTTTGGGCATCCTGTGGATGAATCTCGATTTCCGCCTCCGGAATCGCTTTGCGAAACCGTTTTATATTTCGATATCTTGAATGATAATAGAACGATTTTCTGGCCCCTGTAATGAGGACAAAAGGAAATGTTGAACGATCCTCTGTCATGAAAGAAGGAGGAATATATTCGGGAACCTCTGGATACCCCCTTTCTTTAAGGTATTTCGAGGCAAATTCGTATTTTCCGGTTTGCGTTGGAAACGGTCGATGCTGATATTTTTCAAATTCAAATGACCCGTAAGAAACCCCTTCCGGGTGCTTTTGCAGCGTTTCAAGGGATATGCCTGTCGGTTCCAGGAGCCAGCGGTTTACTTCTGTTTCATTTTTCCAGGGAAAGTATTTTTCGCTAAAACCGAGGCGATTTGCCAGATCATGCCAAAAGGTATATTCATCGGTTGTTTCCGGCGCATCGATCACTTTGCAGCTCAGTGCAACCCGTTGAAGATGAGCATAAAGATAAAGCTCTGATCGTTCAAGAAAAGAGGCGGCAGGGATGACATAATCGGCAAGTTCGGCGCTTTTTGTCATAAATAAATCCCTTGAAACCAGAAGGTCCAGACCTGAAAAGGCGTCTTTGACCTTTTTTGAGTTCGGGTTTGTAAGCATCGGATTCGCGCCTGTAAAAATCAACCCCCGCAAGGGATACTCACCCTTTCCGAGCATATAATCCATCGCGGTCAATGAGTGGCATTCCTTTCGAAACTGATAAAGAACCGGGAATCTGTCGGCTCCTATCGGACTCAGGTCTAAAAGAGGGATTTTGTCATAAACGGGCAATTTATTCATCACAAATTCTTTGGGCCAAACCTCTCCGCCCCTGATATCGATCGAGCCGGTCAACCCCGACAGGCAGGCCAGCGCCCTGAGATTATTCACGCCGTTAACATGATGCTCTAAAGAAATCCCTGGAGAATGAATGACCTCCGGCGCGTGCCTGACGATCATTTCACCGATCTCTACAACTGTTTTTTCAGGGATACCGGTTTGGGTTTCAACAAACTTTGGAGTAAACCGTTTCGCGTATCGGGAAAACCGATCAAAGCCGACACTATGTTTCTCGATAAATTCCCCTGCATAGTTTCCGGTTTTTATCAGGTACTGCGCCAGGCCCCATGCAAGCGCGCCATCGGTGCCAGGATAAATTGGAACAAAAACGTCCGCTCTTTTGGCGGCAGAGGTGCGGCGGGGATCGATGACAATGAGCTTTGCGCCTTTCTTTAAACCCGCTTCAATCGATATCATATAGGGGAGGTGGGTCACCCCCGGGTTGATCCCCCAGAGCAGTATTAATTTAGCATCGGCAAAATCAGGCACCGGGTTATAAAATCCCTGAACCAGCTGCGATACGATATAGCGTGAAACAAAACAGACCGAGTCTGCCGAAAAATAATTTGGTGAGCCAAAAGCGTGGATGAATCGACGTGCGTAATCGGCCTGCTGAAGAAATCCGATCGCCTCTCCTGTCCAGACACTCATCGATCTTGCACCATATTCTTTTTTAATGTCGATCATTTTTTCGGCAATTTCATCCATCGCCTTCTCATACTCTATTTCCGAAAAAGAACCGTCAGGTTGCTTTTTCAACGGCTTTAACAGGCGATCGGAGTTGTAAACCAGTTCCTTTGCAGCCGGTCCCTTGGGACAGATCCGACCTTTGTTTTGAGGGTTCAGAGCAAAACCGGAAATCTTTTCAATTTCACCCTTTGAAACATCGATATTCAGCCCGCAATGCATTTCGCACTGCCGGCACAACGTTTTCATGTTCCCATGCTCTATAACGGTTTTCATAAACGATTGAGACCTTTCTGTTTAAAA
>CAZSON010000047.1:0-11302 GCA_964608375.1 uncultured Desulfobacter sp.
GCGATGCCGATAATTCGAAAAAGGAATCCATTCATTGTTACAACACCTCTTTTAGGAGCGATTTTCCGGTCATCTGTTGCGGCTTTTCAATCCCCATGATCTCTAGTATGGTCGGGGCGATATCCCCCAGAATACCATTTCTTAATTGAGCGTTTTTCCGCTTGTCGTCAATAAGAAGAAGGCGAACCGGATTAAGGGTATGGGCGGTATGGACTTGACCGTTTTCCTCTATCATCTGTTCTGCGTTTCCATGATCCGCGGTAATCATGGTGATACCATTTTGTGCTTTTACGGTGCTGACGATTTGATCGATACAGTGATCCGTGACCTCACAGGCTTTAATCGCAGCATCGAAAACACCGCTATGGCCGACCATATCCATATTGGCAAAGTTAAGCACGACCATATGATATCTTTTGGATTTTAATCGTGCGATCACCTCTTCGGTCACGAGGTAAGCGCTCATTTCCGGTTTCAAATCATATGTCGGTACATCCCGAGGCGATGGGATTAGACACCGGTCTTCCAACGGAAAAGGTTTTTCTTCGCCGCCATTAAAAAAATATGTCACATGCGCGTACTTTTCCGTCTCTGCGATTCTAAGCTGTCTTAAACCGTGTCTGCTGACTGCTTCCCCCAGAATTCCACTTAGCCGAACCGGAGGGAAAGCAACCGGCAGGTCAAAGGTTGCATCAAAAAGGGTCATGCAGACAAATTCACAAAGTTTTGGCAGCGGGTCTCGTTTGAAAAATGAAAAAGATGGATCGGTGAACGCCCGGGTAATCTCCCGGACGCGATCCGCACGAAAGTTAAAAAAGATTATCCCATCACGATCTCTGATCGTCCGCAGCGGCTTTTCTTTTGGATCGATAATAACGATGGGACGAATAAATTCATCTGTTTCGCCCCGTATGTAAGCCTTTTTTACCGCCTCGACCGGATCTTTTTCCTTTACCCCTTTGCCCTGGGTATATAGACAAAAAGCCTTTTTAATCCTATCCCATCTGCTGTCACGATCCATTGCATAAAACCGTCCGCAAATCGATGCGATTGCACCGGCTTTTTTCTGATTTAAATAGTCAGACAATTTTTTGATATACTCAACGCCGCTATCAGGCGGTCTATCCCGGCCATCGAGTATGGCGTGTATATAAATATTCGGAACTCGGTTTTTATCGGCCATATCGACCAGTGCAAAAAGATGGTTCAACTGGCTGTGCACACCCCCGTCTGACACTAGCCCCATGAGGTGAAGTGCGGAATGGGCTCCCTTGACCTTTTTCATAACCGCATTTAGTGTGTCATTTTTTAAAAAAGATCCATCCTGGATGTGGTTATCTATTCGGAGGAGATCCTGGCAGACAATACGGCCGGCGCCGATATTGAGATGCCCAACTTCCGAATTGCCCATGATACCTTCGGGAAGGCCGACCGCCTTGCCGGAACATAAAAGGTGGGTATGGGGATATTGAGCTTCAAGTCTGTCCAAGTGAGGTGTCTTGGCCTTAAAAACAGCATTTCCATCCGGGTTCGAGCTAAACCCCCAGCCGTCCAGGATCATCAACACAAGCGGTTTTGCGGGTTTCAAAAGGAGATCCTTTTTGCATCGACCCAGAGGCCTTCGAGATCATAGAAATCTCTGATCGGTTCATAGAAAACATGGATGACAATATGACCATAATCGAGCAGAACCCAGTGCCCTTCCTTCATTCCTTCGATGCTCAACGGCCGGATGCTGTGTTTTTTCAGATCATCCTTGATATGACCCGCAATGGCGGTTACCTGGCGGTTTGACCTTCCGCTGCAGATGATAAACGTATCGGCGACAGATGTAAGCCCACGCACATCGAGCACGACAAGCTCCAGTGCCTTTCTCGCTTGGGCAGCTTTGATATATAGATGGAGCAAAGGATCCAAATCAAGCGTCATCGATAGAGGCCTTTTGTTTGAATATAATCTTCCACCTCTTTTGGGACCAAGGATCGAATGGCTCTTCCGGTTTTTAATCGATGCCGGATAGCGGTTGATGAGATGTCGAGAAAATCGGTACTAAATCTAAAGATTGTCTTTTTTTCATCATGGACATAGCCTGATTTTAAAGTTGAGAATCGATATCCCCGGGATATCCTGGATTTAAGATAATCATCCAGGAGGTTCCATTTGGAGTCGCTCCTGTTATAGGTTACACCGGGTCGGGCCATGACAACAAAGGAGGCCAATAGAAAAAGATCCTTATACGATTTCCAGGTGTCAATCTCAAGAAAAGCATCGAGTCCCACAATGAGATAGAAATGGTCGTTTTTGGGAAAAATAGACCTGAAATGAAGCACCGTGTCGATTGTATATGAAGGGCCGCTGCGTTTTAATTCCACATCCGAAATATACAGGCTGGAATAACTTGATATGGAAAGGCGAACCATTTCCAGGCGGTCCTTTGCTTTCGCCATGCCGGTTTGTTTTTTGTGTGGTGGAAGCGCAGATGGAATGAGATAAATTTTATCGAGTGAAAATGCTTCCTTCACTTCCAGGGATGCGTGAATGTGTCCCGAATGAATCGGATTAAAGGTACCGCCAAACAACCCTATGTGCATTGAAAAAACCTGTTTGCCCTTATCACGCCCTAACCTGTCCTTCCCCAAATACCACAAATTTTGTCGTGGTCAGTTCTTCCACCCCCATGGGACCGAAGGCATGCAGCTTTGAAGTGCTGATGCCGATCTCAGCGCCTAAGCCGAGTTGCCCCCCGTCGTTAAAGCGAGTCGAGGCGTTCACCAAAACCACTGACGCATCGACTTCACTGACAAAGCGGCGCGACCGATTATAATCTGAAGTGACGATCGCCTCGGTGTGACTGGAGCCATAAGTTGAAATATGTGATATTGCCTGATCCATATCTTCAACCACTTTAATCGCAAGGATAAGATCTAGGTATTCAGCGGGCCAATCATCAGGTTCAGCTTTTTTTATATTTGGCAGGATCCGGCATGTTTCAGGGCAACCCCTGATTTCCACCCCCGCCTTTATAAGGCGTTTTTGCATTAAAGGAAGAAATTGTTGCGCGATTGTTCGATGGACCAGCAGGGTCTCCATCGCGTTACAAACTCCCGGTCGCTGCACCTTGGAATTGAAACAGATATCCTCGGCCATTTTAAGATCAGCGCCATCATCTACATAGATGTGGCATACACCTTTATAGTGTTTCAAGACCGGTATCTTTGAGTTTTCAACGACAAAACGGATTAAGCCCTCTCCTCCCCGAGGGATGATAAGATCAATAAATTGCTCCTGATTCAGTAGCGCCTGAACCGCGCTCCGGTCCTTGAAAGGAACCACCTGAACCGCTGCCGCCGGAAGGTTTTTTTCATCGAGTGAATCGCTTATAACAGATGCCAAAGCCTGATTTGAATAGAGAGCTTCAGACCCGCCGCGAAGGATAACTGCATTTCCCGCTTTCAAACAAAGTCCTGCTGCATCTATGGTGACATTGGGCCTTGATTCATAAATAATTCCGATTACCCCGAGTGGAATTCGTCTCCGAGATACTTGCAGCCCATTGGGTCTCAACCAGGTCTTGACGGTGGAACCGACTGGATCTTCCAGCTGTATAACATCGCGTAAGCCCTCAATCATGCTTCGAATGGTTTCTTTCGTTATTGTCAACCGATCGATCATGGCATAGGAAAGCCCTATGCTCGTTGCATGTTTAAGGTCCTTTTGGTTTTCGTTCCGGATATAGGAGGATTTTTTCTCAATGTTATCAATGAGTTTTAAAAGAACATCATTTTTTCTTGAAGAGGGGCAACTCGCAAGTTTTACGGACGCTGCCCTTGCAGCCTGTGCCATTTCAACAATGCTTGATTCTATTGACATCTCGTCTCCCGGGCGAAATTGAAGGTTGAGCCAAAACAGGGATCCCACATCCTGTCGTTATCTTTATCGTATAGCATTTTTATCCACATTCATCAACTGTCAGCACCAGGTTGTCTCTGTGAATAACTTCATCATAAGGTTTGTATCCAAGGCATCTCTTGATTTTGCTTGATTTTAATCCCATAATTTTTCGTATATCCGCGGCGCTGTAATTGACAAGGCCGCTTCCCAGTATCTGTTCATCCTCTTTGGTAAATTGTACTGCCGCCCCTACATTAAACTCGCCTTCAACATCAAGGATACCGCTCGGCAAAAGGCTTTTCCCTCTTTTCAAAATCGCCGCCGCCGCGCCATCATCAACTCTAATCATCCCTTTTGGCTTTAAACTAAATGCAATCCAGCATTTACGGCTGGCCAGTTTGTCTTTTTTTGGAGCAAAAAATGTACCTGTTTCATTACCGGAAAAAAGTTTTAATAAAATATTTGCCTTTTCTCCGTTTGCAATAACCATGGGGGTCCCCGCAGCCATAACCTTTTTGGCAGCCTCAATCTTACCTATCATTCCACCGGTGCCGAGGGGCCCGGGAATTTCATCTGCCATCTTCAATATGCTCTTTTTTATGGCAGATACCGTTGGAATCAGCTCAGCCTCCGGATCTGTCCGCGGATCTTTGGTGTAAAGACCTTCAATATCTGTTAGAATGATAAGAATATCTGCATCCATTAAAAGTGCGATCATAGCGGCAAGATTGTCGTTATCTCCGAATTTAATCTCTTCCACAGATACCGTATCGTTTTCATTTATAATCGGCACCACATGCCAGGATAACAGCGTATGGAGTGTATTTCGTGCATTTAAATATCTTTTTCTATTGGATAGACCGTCGCTGGTCAAAAGAATTTGTGCGACCTTTTTGTTGTGTTTTGCAAAAACTTTTTCATATTCCCGGATCAGGCTGGCCTGGCCCACTGCGGCAACCGCTTGCCTTTTTGGTATTTCATCCGGCCTTTTCAAAAGGCCTATTTTTTTAATGCCGGAAGCCATTGCACCGGAAGAGACTAAAATTACTTCTAAATCTTTTTCAATCAGGTCACAGATTTGTCTGCTGATCGACCGGATAGCTTTTAAATTCAACCCGCTGTCTGTTGTCAGCACACCGCTCCCAACCTTCACCACGACCCGTCTTGCTTTTTTAAAACAGTTCGTTCGAATGCTATCCATCTGGCTTTCCCAACAGTTCTGCAAGATTCGATATTAAATTTTCAACACCCATCCCGGTTATGGCGGAAATGCCAATCGATTTGACCCCTTTTGCTGCGTCGTGGAAAAGACTCATTTTTTGATCTGAATGGGGTAGATCAAGCTTATTCAATACCACGGTTCGGGGTTTATCTGTCAGAGATTTCCCGTACATGGATAGTTCACGGTTTAACGTCTCATACGCCTTAAGCGGGTTTTCAGGATCAATCTCAGAAGCGTCAATTAGATAAACCAGAATCCGGGTTCTTTCGACATGCCGTAAAAACCGAATGCCGAGCCCGGTGCCCTGGTGCGCACCTTCAATTAAACCCGGTATATCGGCAACCACAAAAGGATTATTCCGGTCGTCTCGCACCACGCCGAGATTGGGCGTCAGAGTTGTAAAAGGATAACTGCCCGTTTTGGGTCGGGCCGAAGAAATAGCTCGAATTAGGGTTGATTTTCCAGCATTGGGGAGGCCGATAATGCCGACATCGGCTATAAGCTTGAGCTCTAGTTTGAGTTTGCGGGCTTGGCCGGATTGACCGGGCTGTGCAAAACGAGGGGATCGATTTTTTGAAGTTTTAAACCGTGCATTTCCCCGACCGCCTCTGCCCCCCTTTGCAACGGTAAAGACTTTATCGGGTTTATCCAAATCAACCAGAGTTTCTCCGGTTTCTGCATCGCTGACAGTTGTTCCGGCCGGAATTTCTATGATAAGATCGTTGCCGTTTTTTCCGGTCTGTTTTTTTCCATGGCCGTTTTGACCATTTGACGCTTTGAAATGGTTTTTAAGACGAAAATCAAAGAGGGTATGTTTTCTAAATGTGGAAATCAGGTTAACATCGCCACCATTACCACCGTCTCCACCGTCCGGTCCTCCGCGGGGGATAAACCTTTCGCGCCTGAAACTCACACATCCTTTTCCGCCATCACCGGATTGAACCGTAATGATCGCTTCATCGATGAATTTCACTCTGCATAAACACTGACTTTTTTGCGTGAACGTCCCTGTCGTTCGTAAGAAACAATACCGTCAATTTTTGCAAATATCGTGTAATCCTTACCCATTCCCACGTTGTTTCCAGGATGGATTCTTGTGCCGAGCTGGCGTATCAAAATATTGCCGGCCTTCACTTTGTTTCCGCCATATCGCTTAACGCCGCGGCGCTGTGCATTACTGTCACGGCCGTTTTTTGAACTTCCGCCCGCTTTCTTGTGTGCCATGATCTATCCTCTCGATGATTCGCCTCTGTTATTTTTTTCCCTTTAAACCAACATTTATTCTGTCGTCTTATTTTCCGGATCATCCACCGGGCCTGAGATGTTATCGATCTGAATAGCGGTAAACGGTTGACGGTGACCTTGCTTCCGTCGATACCTTTTCCGGCGTTTGTATTTGAAAACGATGATTTTTTTTGCTTTGTCCTGCTCTACAATATGGGCTTTTACCGCAACATTGTCGAGAAGGGGCTGTCCAACGTTCACCTTCCGGCCATCTGAATACATTAGGACTTTCTCAAACAAGACAGAACTCCCTATTTTGCCGGGAATTTTTTCAACCCTTACTGTTTCACCTTCCCGCAGTTTATACTGTTTGCCACCTGAAAAAACAACAGCGTACACGTTCGCAACCTCCTTGGTCCATTTCAGTTATCAATCGTTTAAAAGATGCAGATATTAAACTTTATCAAAATAATGTCAAGAAAAATTTGAAATTTAAATTATTTTATTATAAGAATGATTTGAATTTCAGCAACTATTTTTTTATTAATTAAAGGGATGCCATGAAAATTATATCGCTTGCAATCAGTAAAAAGAAGGCCACTCGAAAACAGGTCATAAACGAAGCCCTTTTGGTTAAGAACCACGGTATCAAAGGTGATGCACACGCCGGAACCTGGCACAGGCAGGTCAGCTTTCTCTCATCTGAAAGTATCGAAGAGGCTCGGCAAAGGGGTCTTGATGTATCATTCGGTGATTTTGCCGAAAATATCGCAACAGAGGGAATTGACTGGAAAACGATGCCGATCGGCACCAGAGTGAAGCTTGGCGATTCTGCATCTGTGGAAATTACACAGATCGGAAAGGAATGCCACACTAAATGTGCTATTTATTACAAGGCCGGCGATTGCATCATGCCAAATGAGGGTGTATTTGCAAAGGTACTGGAAGGGGGAACTATCCGGTGTGGAGACAAAGTGGAAATCTTACCCCTCGAGCATTAACATAATTTTGTTTCAAACAGCTGCCTCTGCCCCAAAAAGCGGCGGGAGATTAATAGTAGCACAGCGCTGAAACGCGGGTTTTAAATCGAGATCGGAGATCAAATTGGAAAAGATTTTAGACCATCAGGTGATAAACTGGGATCGGGGGAAAAGCACCCCTTTGAACCAAAAACTGATCGGTGAAGAACCTTTATCCATACGCCTTCAAGGTGAAGCCTATTCCGTTGTCCTGCGGACACCGGGTGAGGAAATTCCTCATGTCGCCGGCTTCTGTCTGGCCGAAGGCATTGTGGATGATCCGGATGATTTTGGATCGATCGGGTTCTGCGAGGATGAAGACACCAATGTGGTCACTGTTACGCTCAGTGAGTCGAGGCGGGCCAAAATTGCTCATCTTCTGGAAAGACGCGGGTTCATCAGTCAGACGAGCTGTGGTATTTGTGGAAAAGAAGTCGTAGAAGATCTTTATCAGATGATTCATCCTCTCACAGATGATATCACGGTCGATATACGAGAGGCATTGCAATGCCTGGCAGAACTCTCCGAACAGCAACCGCTACGCCATATGACACGGGCAGCGCACGCGGCTGTTCTTTACAATAAGCAGTTTGAGATTCTATCCGTAGCCGAGGATGTAGGCCGACACAATGCACTTGACAAAGCGATCGGGAAGGTTTTCCTCAGCCACCAGCTTGCAAGTGCCTGTTTGCTGGTTCTTTCTTCCCGCGTCAGTTACGAGCTGGTCCAAAAGGCCGCAAGGGCACGCATTCCGGTCATCCTCGCTAAATCACGTCCCACCTCCCTGGCGGCGCAACTCGCAAAAGAACTCAACATCACCCTGGCAACCGAAGAGGAGTCCGGATTATATATCTTCTGTAAACCGCATCGGCTGGTGTGATCGTTTACGCCACGCCGGCGACCTCTTCCTTAACTGTTACAGCGATTTTGAACAGGATCGTAAGGACGAGAAATCCGGTTGCCCACACACCAACGGCGATGATGATTTCCGGGATCGTGGGTATATATTCAGTGACATGGTTAAGCGGTGAGGGAACAAACCCGCCGGAGATCATCCCGATTCCTTTGTCGATCCACGTGCCGACAAAAACCGTTAAGCAGGCAACGGCCAGGATGCCTTCATTTTTCCGGGTAACAGGGTTCACCAGCAATATGATGCCGACCACCATCAAAATGATAGACGTCCTCATCCACGGTACCAATGCCCCATGCCCGTCCAACCCGATGAAAAGATATTTAAAGTGGTCCAGGTGTTCCGGTATGCTGCTGTAATAAACAACAAAAATCTCACAAAAAAAGAAAAACAGATTGATCACAATACCATAGGTGGCGATTTTGGCAAGGGTCTGAATCTGCTCCCTCCCCGGATCAAACTTTGTTAGTTTCCGAACAATCAGGCACAGCAGGATTAAAAACGCAGGACCGGATGCAAAAGCTGACGCAAGAAATCGCGGTGCCAGAATAGCAGTTAACCAGAATTCTCTTCCCGGAAGACCGCTGTAAAGAAATGCGGTAACAGTATGAATGCTGATCGCCCAGGGGATAGAAATATATATCAACGGTTTTAACCAGCCCGGTGGGGCCACCCTGTTTCGTTCGGCTTCGAGCACTTTCCAGCCGATGATAATATTCAGGATAAGGTATCCGTTTAATACAATCATGTCCCAAAAAAGAATGGAATTCGGTGACGGATACAATAAAATATTCAGGACCCGTGCAGGTTGGCCAAGATCGACAAAAATAAACAGCGCACACATGACGATCGAAGCCACGGCCAAAAATTCACCTAAAACGGTAATTTTACCAAACGCTTTATAGTTGTGCAGATAATATGGGAGAATCACCATGACTGCAGATGCCGCGACACCGACCAAAAATGTGAACTGGGCGATATAAAACCCCCAGGTAACGTCGCGGCTCATGCCGGTAATTCCAAGGCCAAAACTGAGCTGCCATAAATAGATGGCAAACCCCAAACCGATAACGGCCAGGAGCGCCGTTACCCACCCATAGTATCTCTTGCTTCCTGTCAACGCTTTTTCAAGCATAAACACCTCATACGATGTAATAGACCGACGGCCCGGTGCCCAGGCCCTGTTTACGACGAATCGTGTAATTGGATCTTAACAGTTCCCTGACGCTGGACCCGGGGTCTTCCAGGTCTCCGAAAGTAAGGGCACCTTTGGCGGCTTTCACGCAGTTGGGCATTTTTCCGACTGCCAACCTTTCGGCGCAAAAATTGCATTTTTCGACGACCCCTTTCATGCGGGTGGGAAACTCCGGATTTCTCTTTTTTATAAAAGGGCGTGGATCTCTGAAATTAAAGCTTCTCGAACCATATGGGCACGCCGCCATGCAGAATCGGCATCCAATGCACCGATGATAATCCATTTGCACGATACCATCTTTCCGTTTAAATGTCGCCTGGGTCGGACACACTCTTACACACGGGGGGTTTTCACAGTGGTTGCAAAGCACCAAAAATGGCAAATGTTCTATTCTTTCCGGTAGAAATCGCATATGCCTTGTGGGAAAAGCGTTCTCAAATCCTTCGGCCCAGATCCATTTGATTTCATGTTTTTTGTTTTTAAATTCCGGAATATTGTGGATTCTGGTACAGGCCTCGATTATCGGCACCAGATCTTCGGCAGATTTGAACTTTGTGGTATCGATAACCATCGCCCACCGGGTTGCAGTGAGTGCTTCTTTTCTTCGTAATACTTGGATGTTCTGTTTATCACCCTTTTCTTCAGATGCGGCGAACACATCCAAAAAGGGTTTTGCCCCAAGCCCCAGCGCAGAAACTCCAGCAATTTTTAAAAACCGTCTTCTGCTGCTCTCCATCATTTTTTCTCCTTCGGGTTATCTTCATGGCAATTCCAGCAATCAGGCCTCACCGAAGCGTAATTATGACATTGGTCGCAGAATTCAACTTTATTGAAATGACAATCGAGGCAGGTATTGGAAAGACTCATATTAAACGATTTCCCCTCACTGTTGACATAGACTCTCTTTGCATTTCGGACGACCATATTTCTCCAGACGTTCAGCAGTTGCATATGCTTTGCCCGCATAACCGATTTGGGTGCAACACACGCCTTTGCTGCTTTTGCTTTATCCGTCAGTTCTGGTTTAGGCCCAGGAGATGCTTTTCCGTGGTTGTACCAGAAAGGAAATGTGGTTATGATCACAAATATGACCAGACCTGCGACAATCATTCCTTTGTCATATATCTGCCTATTCTTTGCCATCATCCCCCTCCATTCCCCGGTATCGGTTCTGATCGCATATCGGTTGCCCTTTCATTCTGCCCGGGCAAATTCAGAGCATTTCCCACCAATTCATGAACACCGGTAACGCCCACCTCAGGAACCCAATACTCCATGGCAGTAGGTAGCGCAGCCCTGTCGATCGCACATATGCAGGCAAGCATGTTCACGCCATGTTTCTCATGAACATATTTTACCGCATTGGCCCTGGGAAGACTTCCCGCCATCCTCAGTTCCATATTTTCTCCTGCGTTCAGACCTGCCCCGCTGCCACAACAAAAGGTCTGTTCCCGTATGGTACTGCGGGGCATTTCATAGAAATTTTTGCATGTGCTTTTGATGATGTACCTCGGTTCATCCAAAAGCCCCATGCCCCTGGATGGATTGCAGGAATCATGGTAGGTGACCCTTAAGTGATCGTTTCTGCTGGGGTCGAGATCCAGTTTGCCCTGTTTGATCAGGTCGGCGGTGAACTCGGCTATATGCACTACCCTGGTGGCTTTGGCATTTTCAAATTTTGTTCCCGTTATGGGAGAAACCGGTTCTGTCAAAAAATCAGCGGGACCGTTCATGGTGTCCATGTACTGGTGAATCACCCGCCACATGTGGCCACATTCCCCGCCAAGAATCCATTTCACACCGAGCCGTTGAGCCTCTGCATACATTTTGGAATTCAA